>JAYSVL010000485.1:0-11783 GCA_043718595.1 Gemmatimonadaceae bacterium | reverse complement strand
TCGACGAAAGCACCAGTGATGCTCCTTGCCGAAACCGCCGCGCTTACCGGACGCTTGTCGAGGTTCGACAGTTCGCCGCCGCTTGACTCGTATTTTATGCCGCGCGCAGGGTAAACTCGACCTGCACCGCGTCAAACGGAAAGACAATGCCACCGGTTTTGGTGCGCTCAAGAATGCCGGCAGTGAGCAAGGCTGTCACGTCGCTATGCACTGCCTTGACGTCACGCTCAACGCGTCGCGCGGTCTCGCGGATAGACACCTCACCGACGCCACACAACGCTTTGAGAATCCCCCACCGCTTGGCTGTCAACACCTTCCACAACAGCTCAGGTGTCGCGAACACAATACGCGAGGAAGTGTCGGCTTTGCCACTCTTCCATGCCTTGGCGAATCCAGACATCGATGCGCCAGGTGAACGCACTTCAAGCGTGACGGTTTTCATGTTGCCACCTTGCGATTGCGGCTTCGAAGTCCGCAAGCAGTTGTTCGGGAGTGGTGAAGCGGTATGCACGCTGGTGTGCGCCGTCGTGCAAATGGTCGCCTTTGCCCGCTTCGTTGTCGAAGCGTAAGACGCAGCTGCCGTCGACCACAAATGCGAGCCGATATTTGAAGCGGTGCGTCGAGCCGAGCACCGGCAAGCGCAGTCGCCACAACACGAGTTCGGCGAACGCATTCTCAGCATAGACCACGCGGGTTCGAAAAAGCAGCGTCGCGGTCATGTTGGAGAGAATACCATCACTGACGAACTGTTGTCAATGGGTCCAACGCCGGTCTGGCCTTCTGTGGAGTCGGGAAGGTCGTCCACCTCGCGAACTGCGTTAGCCTTGTGCTTGACTTGGAGTTGCTACAGCCGTACGATCGACAACAGTGGTTGTCTGGCGTGCCGCGTGTGCATGCAACTCTCGTACTTTAGTAGCTCGAAGGAACGAACCGTGAATCGCTTGACCAAGTCGTGGTATCGGATGAGTTCGCTGGTAACGTGTGCATCGGTCGTTTGGGGTGCCTTGTCGTTCACCCCTACAGTGATAGCGGCTCAGGTGAGAGTGAACGCTGTGATCGACCGATACACCGGCCCCAGTTCGACGGCGGGCGATGTCAATGGGACGTTCTTCCCTGGAGGAAACGTCACGGATTTTACGTGGCCGCTGCCCAGCAATCAGGCGTTGTTCTCCGATGGCTTTCTTCCGAAGAACCTGCTGCGTTTCGAGTCCTCGGGAAATCAGAATGCCGCGGTTGGTGATGAGTTCCTGTGGGGAACCATTACGTACAGCAATGGCGACTGGTATCCAGGCACGTCGTCGTTTCACATCCGTTTTACGTCAGCCTCAATTATTTCGACACTGAACGGTCACGTGTTCGACGACTACATCACGCTCGTCGTGACGCCGAATAACTTTACGACGCAGACCCCGCTGCAGAATGCAGATTTCGTGTATCTCACCAGCAGGCCCGATCTCGGCAGCATCCGCGTGTTCGAGGGCGCTGACAGCAATAACAACAATACCGGCATTGTGAGCATCTTCGGCAGAATTGGTTCGCTCATTCCGACACGCTTCGCCAATGCCACGGGTGGCGCAACGATTGTAAACAGCATCGATCCACTCCTCGCGCCCGAGCCCTCGGTCATTGTGCTCTTTGCAGCAGGACTCGGATTGTTGTTGCTGTTTGCACGCCGGCGAGTGCACGGGTCGGGCGGGACGCAGTAATCGGCGTGCGCAACGACGTCGGGTGATGGCCCGTCGCTAGCGTAACTGCTGGCGGGCGGACGCTGCATTCAGGGAGCCGTTTGTAGTGGACGTTCGGCAAAACGACAGCACACGACGTACACCCAAGAAGCTGAGTCCGCGATGAACAAATCGGTGAGAGCTATCGCCGCGTTCGGTGTGGTGTATGCAATCACCGGTGTGGCCACCGCTGCCCTCGCGGGACAAGCCACGACGCATCAGGCGGTGCTTACATGGCGTTGGATCGCCTGGCTTGTCAGCGCCATCGCATTCGCTTCGCATATCGGATACGAAATGCTGCGACTTCGCACGTCACCGCGAGTCACCGCGCTGCGTGCGTCGTGTGCCGCCGCCATTGGCGCATTCGGCCTCGCCGTCTCCGCCAACCTGCATGCGCAAGCGCTCTCCCCGCCACGGCATTCCGTCATGCTTCTGCTATCGCTGGCCATCTGGCCGGTGATCACCGCACTCCCAGCGTTTGTCGTCGGGTTCGTCGCGGCGTGGCTCCTGTCGCGAGTACAACGAAGCTCGCCTGCATCACGTTCGTGACGACATGATGTCATCCATGACGACGATCGAGGCGCTCAGACGTGCGCTCCTCGCGCTTTTGGTGCTCGGCAGCATCGGCACTGTCGTGGAACTCCTGCTCCTCAAGCACACCGACGGCGTGTGGCAACTCACACCGATCCTTCTCAGTGGTGGCACCTTGCTGGCCCTGGCGTGGTTTGGCGTGGCCCACAGCCGAGCGTCGCTGCGAGCGCTTCAGGCGGTGATGCTGCTGGCCCTGGTGAGCGGCGGCATCGGCGTGGTGCAGCACTTTCGGAGTAACCTGGTGTATGCCAGCGAGTCCAACCCATCACTAACGGGGTGGGCGCTGTATCTTGAAGCAGTGATGGGTTCCAATCCCACACTGGCGCCGGGCGTGATGGTGCAGTTAGCGCTCATCGGCCTTGCCTACTGCTTTCGACATCCCACGCTTCGCGGCGCGGTTCGCGAAGACGACCATTCTGCCTCGAGGATCGAGCCATGACATCGTTACGTGCTCTGCTTCACGCGTCCACTACGTGCGTCGTGTTATCCCTGCCACTCGCCAGTGCTTCGGCGCAACTTGGCAAACAACAGGGGCTCGTGGAACCCAACGTCGCGGCGGACAGCGTGATGCTCGCGCTGCCACATATGAACGCTGCCCTCGTGCAGGCGCTCAAGGACGCGCGACCAATCCTGAGCATCGTGTCGCTCGACAGCATGCTCGCATCCAAAGCATTGACGAAGGCGCAACGCAGCGAGCTGTATGGTAAGATGTTTGTGCATGTCGACCTCAATCGTGGCGCCGATGCGGAGTTCTTGCTCATTCCGGGCGTCGACGCGAAGAAGTTGGCCTCTATCAAGTCGCAGCGCGCGTGGCCAACGTTTGAGCAGTTTCAAACGGTGATGTCCAAGGCCACGAGTGCCGCCGAAGCAGTCCGGCTCGAACAGTATCTGTTCATTCCGGTTGAGCTCAACACGTGGACGGATCCGATCATGGATTCGTTCGCCAGCATCGGTGTCGGAACGCGGCAGTGGAAGCGCGAATTCGTCGAGTATCGTCCATGGACGTCGATGGAACAGTTTGATCGGGAGATTGCCAAGTACCTGCGCGCACGACCGAACGAACTGAAGCGGCTCAAGCGGTACGTCTTCATCAAGTAGGCGCGCGACGCAGCAGCGGTCGAAGCGCGCGGTGGAGCCATGAAACCACTCGAACGGCTCGGCGAAGCACGAACACCTAACGGCTCGCTGATCGCGCTCTACCGACACGACGGTGCGTATCTGATCCGCGCTGATGGTGTTGAGCTGATGTCAACACGGCGACATCATTCTGAAGATCGGCTGGCCGAAGTCGCCTGCTCACCGCTGCGTGGCGTACCGCGTGCGCGCGTGCTGATCGGTGGACTTGGACTCGGCTTTACCCTCCGTGCTGCGCTCGCCCAACTCGGCAGCGATGCGGAGGTGTTCGTGGCCGAGTTTCTGGCTGACGTCATCGCGTGGAATGCTAACCCGAACTACAACCTGTCGGCGGTAGCGATGGCGGACGCGCGGGTGACCATTGTGCACGACGACGTGCTGAATGTGTTGCGCACCAATCGCGCGGGTTTCCACGCGATCATGCTCGACACCGACAACGGCCCCGACGGCATGATCATGTCAGAGAATGCGCCGCTCTACTCGACGTTCGGCGTCTACACGACCATCGCCGCGCTCAAACCGCAGGGCACCATCGTGTACTGGTCGGTCGGTGCGGATGCGAAGTTTGTGCACGCGCTGACGCACGCCGGACTTGCCGTAGAGACGCTGTCCGTGCGTGCTCACGTGACGTCTGGACCGATGCATACACTCTACGTCGCCAGACCGCGCAGGTAAGTGATCGTTGTCACGATGTCGACTATTGTGAGATCGCGCAGTTGTGACCCATCCGTCACCTGATGTTGCGTCGGCCGCTCGCGCGCTCGTTGACCGTCGACCGCCCATTGCTAACTGACAACAGGCGGCCGACCGTGGCCACTACACGGTGAACGGCGTCTGCGCCGAAAACGTGGCAGCAGGCCCGAGCATGAAGAGATTCGGCGTTTGTGTGGGCAGCATGCCGACAACGATGGTGGCGTGAAACTTGGCGTAGTTGCCGGTGAAGGCCCCGTTCTTCCAGACGCGAAGCAGCTGCTCCGTGAATGCGCCGTTGTTATCGCCGTCCATTGAGGTTTGGTTGTCCTGACAGCCAGAAATGAGGACGACCGCTGGCCGAAACACGGTCGCGATCGCGGTGAGTCGCGAGCTGACACTGACGTTCGCCAATGCCGCGTCCGGATCGACCGAACCGGCGCGTTTTGCATCGGCGGCCACGGCGTGCTGCAAATTGTCATAGAACGTCTGATGCGCACGATACGTCCGCATCCCAACGGACAGCGGCATCATCTTCGAGCGACCCCCGACCACTGGCATGGTCACGGCAGCGCGCGTGACCGTACCGCTGTGGCAGCTGTCCGAGAGGACCAGCACACGTACACCAGCCGCGAAGCGACTCAGTTCCAGATACAACTCATCGTCAATGAGCTGGCCGTCAAACAGGCACCACGTCTCGTCCTTCTTGTCGTCTTCCTCGCCGGACACGTCGGGGATCTGACCGCCGTGTCCCGAATAGGTCAGCAAGAAGAATCCACCCGACTTGAGCCTGCGCGCCGCGGTGCGAATACCGGCGAGCACTTTGGCGCGCGTGGCTTTGGGCGTGAGCAGCACCGTCGACGACATGCCGCGCGACGCGGCAATGGCGGCCATATCGTTGGCATCAAACTCGCACGCGGCGAGTGGCCCGTCCCATCCGCCGTAAGCCGCCGGCTTCACAGCATTAAGTCCGATGTGCAGCGAGAGAGCCTGTGTCGATTTCGCGGTGCGCGTGACACCCGCTCGTTTCGCACCCGCGCGTTTCGCCGTCCCACGCTTGCTACCGCGTTTCGCCGAGCTCCGTGTTGTCCGCTTCCCAGTAGCGCGTTTTGCCGGTGCCATTCATCCATCCTCGCGTCAAGTGTGCCGTTGCTACGCTTCGTCGCGCTTGCGAATCTGCATTGCCGAATCGTTGCCCGCAATCAATGTTCGGTATCACTTTGTGACGGGTGCGGCGGCAAAGCGACGTCATCCATTAAGGCGAGGGCCGTCGCGCAGGGCGACGCAAACCATTCGGAGCACCCATGTTGAAGATTCAGAATCATCGGTTGGTGGGCGACGGCGTGTCGTTCCGGGCAACACCCAATGTTGGCGCGGTGATGAAGCCGCGCTATTTGATCATGCACTACACGGCGGGGTGGTCCGCCGAAAGCGCAGTCCAGTCATTGTGTACGCGCAAGGCGCAAGGCAACACATCCGCGCACATCGTGCTTGGACGTGATGGACGTATCGTACAACTGGCGTCGCTCAACGTCGTCACCTGGCACGCTGGTGTGAGCCAGTGGAATGGACTCGTTGGGCTGAACAACTGGTCGATCGGCATTGAGATGGACAACGCTGGTGCCTTACACCGCGTCGGTTCGACGTTCGCCGCGTGGTTTGGTGGCGAGTATCCCGAAAGCGAAGTGGTATTAGCCGCGCACAAACATGGTGGTGGCGTTCAACCGTGGCACGCGTACACCAAAATGCAGATCGGGCGCGCCCTGGAACTCGCCGAGCTAATCGTGACGCACTACGGATTGGAGGACGTGCTCGGGCACGAAGACATCTCGCCCGGTCGCAAGATTGATCCCGGGCCGGCGTTTCCGCTCGCCTCAATCGCCAGTCGCGTGATGGGACGCGCCGATGACTCGCTGCCGCAATACGTGGTGACGGCGTCTGCGCTCAACATTCGCAAGGGCCCCGACGCATCGTTTGACGCGGTCGCGCCGCAGTTGCGCAAAGGCACCATTGTGCGGATGCTTGAGCGAGGCTCGCGCTGGAGCAAAGTTGAGGTCGTCGGGCCCACGGACATTGAAGGCTGGGTGAATAACGACTTCATCACGCAGATCACGGCGGCACCGCGGAGTCGTTCGGCGCTCACGTCCACTCGGTCTCCCGCGAAACGCACGAAGACGTCCACGTCTTCACGCCCAACCGCTGCGTCACGCACACGCAAGCCCGCCCCCGCCCCGAGGAAACGCTAGCGTATGCCTGCCTCCACCGCGTCGCCGCAACCCGCCCACGCGCCACCGCTCGCCGTTACGGTGGTAAACGGGAATCTCAAGTTTGCGCGACATCCGCTTGTTGTCGGTCACTATCAGTGTCTGGCCCTCACCGGCACCGAGCGCGTCGTCGACGGACTCATTGGCGGCACGATGACCGCATCGCTCGGCTTGGGTCGTTATCCCGAAGCGCCGATGACACAGCAGTTGTTCATGAATCGCGCCGCCAACATGGACAATCCGCTGCAAATGCCGCGACCAGAAGCGGTGGTGGTGGTGGGGCTCGGGGAAGAGGGCAAACTGCGTGCGTCGGATTTGGCGCATACGGTGCGACAGGGTGTCATTGCGTGGTCACAGCATCTCACCGACACGTCGGACACGCCGACAAAAACGTTCGAGCTTGCGGCGACGCTCATTGGCAGCGGTGGCACGGGTATCTCTCCGGGACAATCGGCCCGCCTGATTGCGCAGGGCGCACGGGAAGCCAACGTGCGACTGGCAACATCAGGTTGCGCGACACTGTCGCACTTGCACTTGATCGAACTGTATCTCGATCGGGCCACTGATGCGTGGCGCTCGCTGCAAGTACAAGCGATTGCGACACCGAATCAGTACGCGATCACCGACACCATTCGTTGTGCTGAGGGGTGGTTGCGCCGCCCGCTCGACTCGAGTTATCGCGGCGCTGATTACGACTTTATCACGGCGGTTACTCAGACGGGTGAACATGGTGATGCCATCGTCGCGTACACACTCGACACGAAGCGCGCGCGCACCGAAGTACGCGCACAGGCCACACAAGGACGCTTGTTGCGCGAACTGATTGTGCAGGCGTCGAACGATCAGAATCAGGATCCGCAGATCGGCCGCACGCTGTTCCAGTTGCTCGTTCCGCTGGAAATGGAGCCGTTTCTTGGCGGCACCACCGACATGCTGCTGGAGCTCGACTCTGGGACGGCGGGCATTCCCTGGGAAATGCTGGACACGGCAACAGGCGAGCGTGGTACAACTGATCATCGTCCATGGGCGATTCGCGCCAAGTTGCTACGCAAGCTGCGAACCAGTGAGTTTCGGTCGCAGGTTGTTGACGCGTCAGCGGAGTCGCACGTATTAGTGATTGGCGAACCCAAGTGCGACGACCCGCGCTACCCGCGTCTCCCCGGTGCACGCGAGGAAGCTGCTATCGTCGCCGAACGACTCGTTGTCGGCGATGCGATTCCACGGGATTGTGTGCGAGCCCTCGTGGCGCCGGACGACGAGTCGGACGGAGCGGATGCACGCACGATCGTCAACACGTTGCTCGAACGTGACTGGCGCATTGTACATATCGCCGGTCACGGCGAACCACCCGAGAAAGTGCCAGCGCCGACATCGTCGAACGCCGCAACTACTTATGGCGATCCGCGTGGGCTTGTGTTGTCGAACGGCACGTTCCTCGGCTCGCGTGAGATCGGCAACATGCGTGTCGTGCCGGAACTGGTGTTCGTCAACTGCTGTCACCTCGGTGCGGGAGACAGTGATCAGCTGCTGCGTGGTGCAGACGTTGGACGCTATGACCGGGCCATGTTTGCGGCGAGCGTAGCGGAAGCCTTGATCCGTGTTGGTGTGCGTTGCGTGGTCGCGGCGGGATGGGCAGTGGAGGACGAGCCCGCGCTAAAGTTCGCTAAGGCGTTTTACGACGCGCTACTCGGCGGTCGTCGATTTATCGACGCGGTCGCAGAAGCGCGCGAGGCGGCATGGCACTGTGGCGGCAACACGTGGGCCGCGTATCAGTGTTATGGCGATCCTGACTGGACATTCACACGTTCCGCCGACACCAAGCGACCGGCGAGTTCACCGGCTGAGGAATTTTCTGGTGTCGCCTCAGCGCCCGCGCTGATGTTGGCACTGGAGACGTTGACGATTCATAGCCGCTTTGAACGGCGCAAGCCCGCCGAGCAACTGAAGAAGATTGCACACTTGAGCGATAAGTTTGGTACCCTGTGGGGGGACATTGGCGAAGTTGCAGCGGCCTTTGGGCAGGCGTGCGACGAGGCGGGTGATCGCGCCGGCGCGATTGCGTGGTACGAGCGCGCGATAGCGGCGAACGATGGTTCGGCCTCGATTAAGAGCGCGGAGCAGATTGGCGATCTGCGGGCGCGACTGGCATGGGAAACGGCAGTGCTTGCGCATGAGCAGGTGCAAGCGCCGACAACATCGGCACCAAAGAGTGGAGCACGTCGCACTGCCAAGACACCGAAAACAACAACGGCTGGTGCCACCGTACGCGCACGGGCCATCACACAGTCGCGCGCGGAGATTGAGTCGGCAGTGGCGTTGCTCGGGGCACTCGCGACGCTCAGCCCCACCGTCGAGCGCGAGAGCATTTGTGGCGCGGCGTGGAAGCGGAAGGCGATGCTCGAAACGCTGGCTGGTGATGCCGAGTCTGCGCTTGCGGCCATTACTAACATGAAAGCGCACTACGCACGCGCGCAGGAGCTCGCCCGTACGTCCGCGGGCGCCGAACTCTTTTATCCGGGCCTCAATCATCTTGCGGCCGAGTTGGTGTTGCATGGCAACACAAAAGGTTGGCCTGGCCTTAATGCGGACAACGTGCGCGAAGTGCGTGAGAGTTTGCTCGACCGGACGCAGCGTGACGTGAACTTCTGGAGTATCGTCGGCCTCACGGAGTTGCGACTCTACGAGTGTCTCGCCAGGCGTGATCTCGCGTCACAGGTCGAATCAATCATGCACGAGTATCAGGATTTGCACACGCGCGTGCGCTCAGTCACGCAGTGGGGATCGGTCTTTAACCAGCTACAGTTCGTGTTGCCAAGTTACGCGAATGGTGCGACGGGTGCCGAACGGAAAGCGGCGGCGGCGTTGCATACGCGGATAGAAACACTCGCGCGCGCCTCGGCAACAGGTGTTTCGGTGACCGGTACCTGGAAAGCTGAGTGACCTCACCCTGAACGCAGTGCTTACATCCACCAGCGACCGGCGCGCGTACATTCCAGCAAAGCCTTGCTGATCACCCTGGGGGAACGCGTTCCATGAAACGATATGTACAAGTTGTTGCCGCCCTTTTCGTCTTCGGTTACAGCGCCGCCGTTGCCTACCTCAAGGTCAACGAGCGAAGTCTCGTGTTCCACCCGGACGAACGAACCGTACATTTGCCCGCAGCGTCGTTTGCGCTGCAACAACTGCCCGTGCGCTATCCATCCACCGACGGCACGATGCTGACGGCGTGGATTGTGCCAGCCGCGCGCGCCGATTCGTCGGGCATGTGGATGGTGATTTGTCACGGCAACTACGGCAACATTGGATACGGGCAGCGTCCGCAGTACATGGCGTTCATGCGCGATCTTGGCATCAACCTGCTTGCCTTTGACTATCGCGGATTTGGCAGCAGTGACGGCAGCTCGGACGAGCGCGGTGTCTATGAAGATGCCGTGGCCTCGTATCGTTACCTCACCGACTCGCTGCACGTGCCGCCGACGCACATCATCATTTTCGGTCATTCACTCGGCAGCGGTGTCGCGATTGAGTTGGCCACTCGCGTCGCTGCCGCCGCGTTGATCGTCGAGGGTGCGTATACGTCGGTGCCGAATCGTGGCCAAGCTGTATCCTCTGCTGCCGGTAAATTGGATAGCGAGGCAGCGCTTCGCGTCCATCGACAAGATTGGCCGCATTGCGATCCCGAAGTTGTTCCTGCACTCACCGACTGACGAGGTCATCCCGATTGCGCATGGACGCGCTCTGTTTGCGGCAGCCAGTGAGCCCAAACGTTTTGTGGAGGTGCAGGGTGGACACATGGACGCCTTCTCGATCGACAAGGGCCGATACTACGGGGCGATCGCCGAGACTGTGCGATCGGTGACGCCGACCCTTGCCGCGACCACGAAGTGAAGGCCACTTTCTGTCCTGATGCCCCCACGCCCGCTCACACGTGTTCGCGCCCTGTGCCTCGCACTCCCCGAGGCGCATGAAGTAGAAGCGTGGGGCGAACCCACGTTTCGCGTGCGCAACAAACTCTTCGCCATGTACGCGAGCGCCAACAATCATCATGGAGGCGGTCGTCCGGCGCTGTGGATCAAGGCGACACCGGAGAATCAGCGGCTGATGATTGGTGATGCGCCCGATCGATTCTTCAAACCACCGTATGTTGGACCGAGTGGATGGATTGGCGTGTGGCTTGACGGGTCGCCAGACTGGGCGGAAGTGCAGTCGCTGCTTCGTGACGGATATCGGCGTACTGCACCAAAGCGACTGTCTGTGCTCGTGCCGTCATGACCATTATCCGCGGGCGTGATCGGTCGTCACATGCCTGATATCCTCCACGAGTTACCGATCGCCGCGCCAACGTGGCGCGTGTTTGATGCCGTCGCAACCCCACATGGACTGTCGTGCTGGTGGACGCGAAAGACCGGGATCAACGCGAACGACTGGCATGCCGGATGGCACAGCGGATCCACCGTGTCGCTATTCTTTGACCCCGATTGTCTGTGGCGTGCCGACGTGCGTGAAGTCGTGCACAACGCTTGTATCGAATTGCAGTTCACGCAGGCGACGCCCGACTGGACGGGCACGCGCGTGCGTGTCGAGTTGCAGGCGAATGGCGATACGAACACCGTCGTTCACTTCTCGCACACCGGCTGGGCGGATGCGAGTGAACATTATCGCGTCTCATCGTTTTGCTGGGCGATGTACCTGCGATTGCTCAAGCGCTACGTCGAACACGGCGAGGTGGTACCGTACGAATCACGTCTCGACGTCTGATGGCCGACGCAACACGATACGTGGCGTTCTTGCGTGCCATCAATGTGGGCGGACACACCGTCAAGATGGCCGATCTGCGTGACATCTTCGTTGCACTCAAACTCTCGGACGTCACTACGTTCATCGCCAGTGGCAATGTGCGATTCGCGTCACGCATCACCGACGCGGCCGACCTTGAGTCGCGCATCGAGACACGGCTGCGGCGCGAGCTCGGATATGATGTCCAAACATTCATTCGTGCCGACCACGAGGTCATTGCCGCGGCAGCGTTCGTGCCGTTCACGAGCCCCGAGCGCACCGCCGCCGCGTCATCACTTTCGGTCGGATTTCTCACGACGACGCCGACCGATGCGCAGATTGAGTGCGTGCTGGCGCTCCGTGGCACCGACGACGATTTTGTCTTCCACGGTCGCGAGTTCTACTGGTGGCTGGCCGGTCGGTTCAGCGATACCAAGATCACTGGCGCTAAACTGGAACGGGCGCTTGGACAGCCCACCACGATTCGCAATATCACGACGGTTCGGAAACTCGCCTTACTCTGTTCGGAGAACGCATGACGTGTATGTCGATAGTGTCCGTTCGCAACTTGGCGCTGCTGGGCGCGCTGAGCGCGGCGGGAGCA
>JAYSVL010000484.1:0-11784 GCA_043718595.1 Gemmatimonadaceae bacterium | reverse complement strand
CAACCTCCATCGCCAACCCGTGATTGCCTTCGAGTGGTTCTCTGGCTGCGGGTTGAGGTCAGCGTACAACGCACCGGCGATTGCGGCTGGTTCACTTTCGCGAATGCGACAACATCGCTTCAAGCGCCAGCCGAGCTTCGAACGCGCGCACTTCCTGCTCCACATCTTGCACCGACTTGCCGTAGCGCTCCCTAATCTTGCCGATGAGCTGGTCGCGCTTGCCAGCAATCACGTCGACGTCATCGTTGGTCAGCTTGCCCCAGGTCTCGCGGACAGCGCCAGTGAGCTGCATCCAGTTCCCTTCAATCGTCTGCCGGTTCATCTGATGTTGCTCCCGTGTGGAGTGTGATGGTGTCGGAGCGCTGCCGAAACCGAAGAGGCGTGACCGGTGCGGCGACCCGCCATTGCGCGCGCTGTCGCACGCAACGCGCTGACGCAGCGCGACCTCGCGGGGACGGTACTGCGGATGAGTTCGTCATCGGCACGGTGAGCGGCGAAACGCCTGTGGAGACCGCAGGCGTATCCGTGGGCTCGTCGTCCCAGTACATGCCCTTACACGCGTCGGCGCTCAACATCTTTCGCGCCAGGGTCATCGCTACCTGATAGGCCCTCCGCGTCTCCAACACCTTCAGGACGAGCGCGCCACTGGTCAGTGCTGGCGACGCGTGTGCGGTTCGATCAATGTGTCGCATGTCCCCTCACTGCGAGTGTCTGTTCAAACGCTGGCGTGGTATCCCGGCGTGACTGCATGCACGGACGCTACATGCTGAGGACCGCCCGCACTATCGTCCGTAGAGGGCTTGCGCGACTAGTCCAAAAGACTGAGATGAACTGTCGTCGCCCGAACGGACGACAAAAACATCGCGCGATATGGGGATAGCAATGCTCGGTCCGGCCGATCCATTCTGCACCGGTGAAGCCTCTCGCCCTACCCGCGTGGACCGCTGCCGTCCGCCCGCGTCTCACCCCTCGTGAGCCCGTCACGCAACACCGGACATTGCGCACCGGTGCGTCCTTCTGGGCGTCCTCGCCTGCGCTTGCCGTGCGCACATGGACCGTGTCGCACGACCTGTCGGTTGACGTTGCGGTCATCGGGGCGGGTATCAGCGGCGCACTGGTCGCGTATGCACTCCTGCAACGTGGACTCCGCGTGGCACTGTTTGATCGCCGTCCGCCACTACTGGGCAGTACGATGGCCAGTACGGCGCTCTTGCAGTTCGAGCTCGACGTGCCGCTCTCGGTATTGTCGGAACGTATTGGCGCGCGCGATGCCGCACGCGCCTGGCGTCGCTCGTTGTCGGCGGTGCGTGCGCTGCAGACGATCGTCCGTTCGGAGCGCATCAGTTGTGCGATGACCAGGCGTTCGAGTCTATACCTCGCGGGTACCGACTACGACGAGGCCGACCTACACGACGAGTTGGACGCCCGGCGCAGCGCTGGCATTCCAGGCGAGTTCCTTGATCGCGCGACACTCGCTGATCGCTACGGCATGCACCGCAGTGGCGCGATTGCAAGTCCGGGATGCGCTGCGGCCAACCCTGCGCAACTCACGGCCGGACTGCTACGTCGGTGCATAAGTCGTGGCGCGCGGATCTACACGCCAGCGGACGTCGGTGACATCGAAACCGGGCGCGATGGCGTCACGCTGGCGTTAACGCATGGCCCAATCGTGCGAGCGGCGCGCGCCGTGTTTTGCACCGGCTATGAGCTGCTCAAAGCAATCCCGCTTGCCGGACACACGGTCAAGTCCACATGGGCGATCGCCACAGAGCCGGTCGACGAACTTCCCGCGTGGCTCACATCGACGCTTGTCTGGGAAGCATCCGATCCGTATCTCTACCTGCGCAGCACACCGGATCAGCGCATCATCGCTGGTGGTGAAGACGAAGCGTCGAGTACGCGCCACACCGACCACACCCTGCTCACATCCAAGTCCGCCATCATTCTCAGGAAAGTCGAGCAGTTGGTGCCCGGATTGGGTCTCACCATCTCGCATCGTTGGGCAGGCGCATTTGGTGAATCACCCACCGGGCTGCCGATCATTGATGCCGTGCCTAACCTGCAACACTGCTACAACGTGACGGGATTTGGTGGCAATGGCATCACGCACAGCGTCATCGCCGCCGACGTGATTTCGTCGGCATTGTCAGGCCGAGCGAACGCAGATGCCGATCTGTTTCGCGCACCGCTCGACTGCGTCAGCCGATGAATGCACCACTGCGACCTGACATCGCGGCGACACTTTTTCTAGCGTTTCCAGTCGCGTCAATCGCCTGGGTGGTGACGCATGAGGAGCTGTTCCGCGAACCACGCGAATGGTGCGCGGCGCGCAGTCGTTCGGCTACCAATCCATTCGCCCGAAAATGCTTTTACGTATTCACTTGTGAATTCTGCTTCAGTCATTGGGTGACGATGGCAACGCTTGTCGTCACGCGATTTCAGCTGCTGTACGATGACTGGCGTGGCTATGTGGTGGCCGGTTTTACGCTCGTCTGGATCGCGAACGTGTACATGAGCGTGTACGCCCGATTGCGCCTCGACCTCACCAGCGAGCGCTTGCAGATCAAGTCGCTTGAGGCGGAAATCGCCGCGCAACCGGCTGCGGACGTTGCAAGCGAAACTACGCCCTTCCTCAAGCCACGGTGACGCTCGGAGCTCGACGCTGCGCTGCTGAAAGCTCCCAGCGTGCAGTGCTCCGTTGCCGTTCTCGGTCGAAGACCTAGCGTTCGTCAGCTCTCGGCGATACCTCGACGCGATGCGAGTTACCGTCGTCCACCAGATGAATCACGTCGTCTGTTAGACGTCGTCCGTCCATGCGCACCTCGGCACCACGTTGTTGCACCACCGATGGCTCGAGCACCGAGATCACGTACCTTGCCGCGCCGAACCGATAGGTGATTTTGTACGACGGCCACGACGAAGGCACGCACGGGCGAAGTTTGAGCGTATCGCCAACCTTTGTAAAACCCAACAACTGCTCGAGTCCAACGCGATACATCCAGCTGGCAGACCCGGTGTACCACGTCCATCCGCCGCGACCTAACTGCTGCGCCGCGGCGTACACGTCGGCCGCAACGACGTACGGTTCCACCCGGTAGCGCGCCATGTCCTCAGCGCTTGCACTGTGCGTGAGCGGATTGAGCAGCTGATACAAGTGAAACGCGCGATCACCATCACCGCGCATCGCCGTCGCCTGCACGGCCCAGAGCGCCGCGTGTGTGTACTGCGCGCCGTTCTCACGCACACCGGGCACGTACCCTTTTATGTAACCGGGATTGCGCGCGCCATCATTGAACGGCGGTGTGAGCAGCGCAACAATGCGCGCGTCGTCGTTCACCAACTCGGCGTCATGGGCGCGCATCGCCAGCGCCTGTCGTTCGCTGCTGCCGGCGCCCGAGATCACACTCCAGCTCTGCGCGATCGAATCGATTCGGCATTCGTCACTGGATGCTGAGCCGATCGGCGTGCCGTCGTCGTAGTACGCGCGGCGATACCACGCGCCGTCCCAACCATGCAACTCCACGGCGCTTGCGTACGCATCTGCCTGCGCGCGCATAAAGGTGGCCTCCGCGTCGTCCGCACGCGCATCGGCGTGTGCGGCGAACGCTCGCAGGGTGGCAATCAGAAACCACGCCAGCCAGACACTCTCGCCCTCGCCGTCGATGCCCACACGACTCATGCCATCGTTCCAGTCGCCCGAGCCGATCAGCGGCAATCCATGCGGCCCGCTTGTGCACGCGCGTCGCAACGCACGCCGACAATGTTCGTATACGCTGCCGTGCTCCTCGGTGACGCGCGGCAAGTCGTAGAGCTCATGTTCATGCGCGTCCAGTGTCCGCATGGTAAGAAACGGCGCGTACGCATCAAGCACTGTGCGATCACCGGTGACCCGCACGTACTGATCCACGACATACGGTAGCCATGCCAGATCGTCGGAGAAGCGCGTGCGTACACCGCGACCGGTGTGTGGATGCCACCAGTGCTGCACGTCTCCTTCAACGAATTGTCGCGCTGCCGCCCGGACAATGTGCGCCCGAGCCATTGCCGGTTCCGCGTACAGCAACGCCATCACGTCTTGCAATTGGTCGCGGAAACCAAACGCGCCACTGCTCTGATAGAGCCCCGTACGTGCCCAGAGTCGACAGGCCAATGCCTGATACAGCGTCCAGGTGTTGATCATTGCGTCAAACGCGGCGTCGGGCGTGCTCACCTGTACCACGTGCAATCGCGAGCGCCACGCGGTTGCTGACGCAGCGAGGGCAGTGCGCGCGTCGTTCACGGTCTGCAACCGCGCGATCGTCGCCAATGCGTCGGCTTCGGTCCGTGCCGCACCGAGCATCACGCAAACGTCACGCGTCGCACCGGGCGCAAGCGTGATCTGCATCTGGAGCGCCGCACAGGGATCACATCCAACGCCAGTGGCGCCGTCCAGGTGCTCGCGCGACAACGCCACCGGACGCGACAGTGTACCGTTCCGCCCTATGAACGCGTGCCGATCGGCTGTGTAGCTGGTGATGGGTTCACTGGTGGCCAGAAATGCCGTCCACTCGCGAAACGTTGGATCGAACGTGTTCCGCGCCAGGATCGCACGGTCGCCGGGCACAAATCGTGTGTGCACCTGATACTGCGTGTCGTCGCGCCGTGACCCCAGCGTCCACTCGGCGAACGCAGTCAACGTTACGCGTCGCGGTCGGTCGCTCGTGTTGCGAATACGCATCACCGACAACTTGACCGCATCATCAGGCGGCATACCAACCGTCAGTTCCGTGCGAATACCGTCGTGTTCATGTTCGAACGTTGACGCGCCTGGCCCGTGCACGACCGAGTACGCGCCGTCATGCGCCGGCGCCGGGGTAGCACTCCACAGCGCGCCAGTTTCCGCTTCTCTGATGTACAACACGTCACCCGCCGGGTCGGACACCGGGTCATTGTGCCACGGCGTCAGGCGGAAGAAATAGGCATTCTCTGCCCAGACGCATCCGGCACCGCGCTCGGACACCATGAAGCCACCATGTGGATTGGCAATGACATTCACCCACGGTGCGGGCGGCAGCGCCGACGCATCGACCGCGATGTGATAATGGCCCTGCGCGTCCATTCCGCCGATGCCGTTCTCGAACGCGAGTGCGTCACTGATCTGCACTTCGCGATCGCCCGCACGTTGTTTCGCGCGCCATGGCAGCAGCGGCGCGACCAATGGCCGCAACACGGAGACAATCGCCGCCAGTGGACGCACGGGTTCTGCCGGTGCACCCATCGATTGTGTCACCGCCGGTGTGCTGCGCTCGCGGGTGCGTCGCGACGTAGATACCGCGTGATCTGCCGCGCTCGCTGCGGCATCGTCGGCGAGTGACAACACGCGCGCCAGTGACCGTCCGTCGCAATCGACCTGCATCCGCGCACTGGCCGAGATCATCAGCCAGTCGTCGGCGTCAAACGCATCACGTCGGCGCACGAATACGCCGCCAGGTTGATCGGTGAGCGATGCATTATTCGCCGCGATCATCGCCTCGACGATGCCATCGCGCAGCACTTGCAGGTAGTCGTGCCGGTGCGCATTGATGACGACGAGATCCACCGCGAGCCCACGACGCCGCCAGTAGCGATGCGCGACAAACAATTCGCGCAACGTTGGCAGACCCTCCGCCGACGCAATCGTCGCCAGCACAATCGGCAAATCGCCGGACAGCCCATACATCCAGAGCCGCGGCTGCGATCCGCGATTGCGTCGCAACTCGTCATGTGGCGGAGCGAGTGATCCGCCGCGATACAGCAGTTGCGTAGCGAGATCCTGAAACACCGCGGCACTGGCCGACGTGATTCCATCTGCACGCAGCTCGCTGGCCGACACCGACCACGCGACATCCAGCGCGCGATCGACGGCATGCGCATCGTGGTACCGGTCGGCCAAAGCGAAGGCAGCAGCGCGACTATTGGCCACCAACGTGGTGAACGTCACGCTCACCGACTGTCCCGGCGCCACGCGCGCCCGTGTGCGCAGCGCGAAAATCGGATCGAGCACGGCACCAGTCGATCCGGACAACGCACCAATCACATCCATCGCCGCCGGATTCCGCACCGATCGTCCGCGCCCGATAAAGCGTCCGCGATCCGTTTCGCACGACACCGCGCCAAGTCGGTCGCGTGCGCCATCGACGACGTGCACACACCAGCGTGGTTCGTCCAACGGCGAGCGCGGTCGTCGCGTGGCCGTGATTGCATTACACCAGCTATGGAATTCCGTCTCGACAAACAGGTTAGAGAACGCCGGGTGCGCGCGATCCTGCGCATGTGGCGCCATCACCACCTCACCGTAGCTGGTCAGTTCGATGTCCCGCGTGGCACTACCGGCGTTCGTCAGCGTGACTTTGCGGACTTCCGCCGAGTCACCCGGCACGACGGAGACGATGGTGGTGGTTTCGATGTCTCCGTCCACACGGTGCAGCGTGACGCGATCGGTGCCGAGCCACACGTGACTGTGATCGGCCGATTGACAGAGCGGCTGGTATCCCGCCGACCACGTGTACCCGCTGCCCAGATCTTTGAGGTAACAGAACTGTCCGGTGTCGTCGCGCGTGCTGTCGGGCCGCCAGCGCGTCACCGCCAGCCCATCGCACACACTGTACCCACTCCCATTGACGTTCAACATCACCGCATATGGCGTCGAGCCGAGCAACGCCACACGCGGCACGCTGCGCGCTGGTACCGACACGTCGCGTACCACCGGTGCGTCGGCGAGGGCATGCGCAGTGGTGCTCTCCAGGCGCGCCCGCTGCGCGGCTTGCAGCAACAATCGTCGCGGCGTCCGTTCGTGCAGCAACACTTCGGCCGATCGCACCAGCGCATCGGCATGAAAGCGCGCCTGCCACCGATCATGATACAAGACGTTGGTGAGTGACACGAGCGACATGCCGATATGATGCGCCATGTATGTGCGCACCAATGCAAAGCGCGCACCGAGCACGGGCCGCTCGTAGTCCAATGCATCGCAAAAACCGAAGTCGCCCAGCGCGCCTGCCGACTCCAGCGCGCGCAAGTTCGTCAGCGCCAGCGAAGGCACCACCATCGCCGCGAGTGCCGTCGCGTACGGTGCGACGACCAGCTCGCGTTCCAGGCCGCGCTGCAGTGCCAGGTCAGGCACACCAAACGCGTGATACTGATAGGTGTGTTCGCGGTCACGCACATTATACGCGCTTTCACTGATCCCCCACGGCACGTTCCGCAGGCGTGCATACGCGCGCTGCCGGTCGACCGCGCCGCGGTAGCTGTGGTCGAGCAGCGTGAACGGCAGCGCCCGCATGACCAGCAGTGGCATGAGATACTCGAACATGCTGCCGCTCCATGACACGAGCGCCGTGGCACCAGCTGCGCGATTGAGGGAACGCGACAGGCGAAACCAGTGCTCTACCGGGACGTCGTTCTTGGCAATCGCCATAAAACTCGCCAGCCGCGCCTCAGAGGCCAGCAGATCGTAGAACGACGCATCGGCGGTCGACGAGTCGGTATGATAGCCAATTGTGAACAATTGACGGCGCGCATCATACAACAGCGAGAAGTCCATGCCAATCGCCAGCTGGTACGCCTGTTCGGCGATTGCTGCCAAGCGATCACGGAGTGTCAGCTCGCGCTCAGCGATGTCGAGACATCCCTGACGCAGCGCAATCAAGTGGCCACACAGGTTACCACTGTCCACGGTGCTCAAGTAGCGCGGTTCCAGCACGCGCAGATCAGTCACATCATACCAATTGTAGAAGTGACCGCGGTACCGGCTCATCTCGCTAAGCGTTGCCATCGTGCGCTCCAGCCGCTCTGTCATCTCCGCGGCAGAGATGAACGCCAGGTCGTGCGCGCTGACGGTGGCCAACAATTGCATACCCATATTCGTCGGTGACGTACGCATCGCGACCACCGGCGCCGGATCCGACTGAAAATTGTCTGGAGCGAGCCAGTGCGTGTCCGCCGTCACAAAGCGAGCAAAGAACTGCCAGTGCCGCTCGGCATATCGCAAGGCGAGGGCGCGCGCATCGCTGGAGAGTACCGCGCGAGAAGGTGTTAGCGGTCGACTCCAGCGTTCAGCGAGCAGCGGCGCGAGACACCACAGTGCCCCGATAGTCCAGACGGTCAGCGCGGCCGGCGCGAGCGCACCAAGCGGCAATCCGAGCGCCAACTGGCCACGCACGGCGAACACCGAAAGGCCAATGATGACGATCGCGGACGCATACGCCGAAGCGCGCAACGAGCGATGACCCACCGTGTGCGCATTACGCGTTTTGTCAACGGACGACGCAGATTGCCATTCGAGCAGATACCGCCGGGAGTGATAGACGCGATACAGTGTTCGGCCAATTGCGTCGGCGGATAACCACGCGTGATGCGGCAGGAAGATCAACGCGACGGCGATCTGTTGCGCGCTGATCACTGCGTCGCGCGCCACGGCGGCATAGTACGCACGCCACGAGCGGTCGAGCGGCGGCCGAAGCAGGGCACTGAGCAACACGAATGCCCACGGCGCGACAATCGCACCGAGCGCGAGCAGTGTCCAGTGCACCACGGAGCCGGGCAAGATCGTCCAGCCAGCGAGCATGAAGAGCAGCTGTGTCAGCTCAACCGTGCTGCGGCGCAGATTGTCGAGAATTTTCCAGCGCGAAATCAGCGAAAGGCGATTGGGTTCGTTGCCGGTCGGCCCGGGTACCACGCGTCGCAACCATGGCAGTAGCTGCCAGTCCCCGCGAATCCAGCGATGCTTGCGCATCGCATTGCCGATGTACGTCGTTGGCGTGTCGTCGTACACATTGACGTCAGTCGCCAGGCCGGCGCGGGCATAGTTGCCTTCGAGCAGGTCGTGCGACAGCAGCATGTTCTCCGGAAAACGGCCATGTGTCGCACGCTCGAATGCGTCGACGTCATAGATGCCCTTGCCGGTGAAGCTGCCTTCGCCGAACAGATCCTGATACAGGTCGGACGCGGCCGTCGCATACGGGTCCACACCGGTATGACCCGACGCAATTGATGCAAATCGCGATCGACGGGCACTCGGCAGTGACACACCAACACGCGGCTGCAGAATGCCATACCCGCGCGTGATGCGCTGGCGGGTCGGATCGTACACCGGGTGATTGAGCGGATGCGACATGGCACCCACCAGCGACGGCGCCGCATCCGGTGGCAAAATGGTGTCGGCATCAAGCGTGATCACGTACTTGATGGTGCCAAGCGTGAGCCGTGTTGTATCGCCGCTGACGATGGCGAAGGCGCTGTGGTCGCCGGTGCGCAACACGTGATTGAATTGCGACAGCTTGCCACGCTTCCGCTCCCAGCCCATCCAGACACCTTGTGACGCGTTCCACTGCCGTCGTCGATGCAGCACATGAAACAGATCAGCGCCATCGGCGGCATACTGTCGATTGAGTGCCGCGATGCCTTCGCGCGCGGCGTGCACAATGGCCGCATCGTCGGGCGTTGTTTCCGTCGCGGCGTCGGTGAAGTCACTGAGCACCGCGAAGTGCAAGTGTGTCTCGCGGTTGGCGAGAAACTGCATTTCCAGATTGTCGAGCGCGTCCGCGACGTCATCGATGCTGCCAAACAGCGTCGGAATGACCACCGCGGTGCCGTACGCGGCTGGGACGCCGTGGGCGTACAGGTCCATGCGCGCGAGTGCGCGTGGCGGTAGCGCAAACGCGACGAGCTGATTGAGCACGATGACCGCGACATCAAGTGCGGGCAGGAACGCAAACAGCATGAGCGTCCAGCGTGCGTCCAGCATGTCGGGAGCGGCCAGCGCCAGCACCGCAGCAACCGCGAACCCCAGGCACAGTGCTAGTCCGAAGAGAAAAACCACAGTGGGATGCGTCCACACAACGCGTTCGACACGTTGACCGATCGATGGACGGTAACCCGCAATCCGTTCGAGGATCGGCAGCCCGTCGTCTATGAGAAAGAAGCCGACATGTGTATCTGGAGCGTCGTCTGCGCTGAGGTGGTCATCCGCGCGGCGTTGCGCGAGATCAACCGCCCATTGCGCAACGGACGTTTCCCGGTGCCCCGTCTGTCGCGCGATCCGCTCCACCGCGTGTCGATAGCGGTCGCGCGTGGCAAACGTCATCCGCGCATAACACGCCATCGGGTCCGTTCGCAGCACCGCATCCATCGCACTGTGTTGTTCGACGAACAATCGCCAATCACGTCGGCCCACCGTGCGCAAACTGGTAATGCTATTCGCCATCATGATCTGCGTCAGCACTTGCCGTTGCCCGGCGGCAGCGACGGCATTGTCTGGTTCAGAGCCAGCCTCGCGCATCCAGTGCTCGACCCACATCAACACCGGGGACGCTCCGCCGACCTGTCGCAGCAACTGCAGCAGTGTCGAGACAAAGTGCGGAGTCAGCTCGTGATCGGCGTCGGCGAATTCCTTCAGCGCATCGCGGAATTCGTGCCCACCGCGATCGCTGGCCGTGAGCAGGCGCTGCGCCCAATGTGCGGCGAGTTCGCGTTCGTCCAGTCGCTGCACCGTACGCAGCGTCATGCGGCGCACGCTTTCGATCAGGCCGAGTCGCAGCATGGCGGGCACCGCCCACAGTTCGCCGATGCTGAGCGGCGTCACCGATTGCAGCGCTTCGACAAACAGGTCGACATTGTGCGGATCGATGCGCGCTTCGCTGTGCGAGATGAGCGTGATGGTCAGCTCATAGACGCGTGGATAACCCGTCAGCGGTCCGCTCAGCAACTCGGGCAGTTCGCGATAGTACCCACGCGGCATATTGGCGCGCACGTCCCGCAGATGCTCCTGCACGACGTAATAGTTGTCGAGCAGCCATTCCGCGGCCGGATCTTTTTCGTCGCCGTTGGTCGCGGCACTCAGCACGCGCTCGTGCGCTTCCTCCAGCACGCGCTGCGTATCACGCAGCCGCGCGAGCAATCGCGCCGGCTTGAGCCCGCGGCGACCGACCGTGACGCGCTGTCCGCGGGCGAGCGTGCGCGCACGCGCCGCGAGATGGTCCGCGCCCAGCAAATCGCCCCGAATCGGACCAATCAGAGCATCGTTGTCGGCGTCGCCACGGGCGTGCGTTAGCCAAGCGATCATTCGCGCGAGCAGTCGCGCTGCGTGCGGCGATAGCCTCGCGATCGTCTGGCGTCTGTGGTGAAGGCCGTGATGTTGTGTGCCTAGATGACCTTGCGGCCCTGGATGACTCGCACCAACACGACGACAATCGCGATCACGAGCAGGATATGAATCAAACCGCCCATCGTGTACGCGGTCACCAGCCCCAGCAGCCACAGCACAACGAGCACGATCGCGAGGGTCATCAACATGACAGGCTCCAGTATGGGAATGACAACAGGGTGCAGCGGCTGCACGCTATCATGATCGCCGGGCGTGCGTGCGCTGTGCCATCGCTCGAATGGGTGATTGCGAAGCCCGCCATCCTAGGACCTCGCCTTTTTTTCTTTTTTCCAGGCGCAAGGGTCGATTGCATTTGTGGCTGCTGCACGTTGTCCGCGATCCGACTATCCCAGGAGTATGCGCGCGCCCAAGTTCTTCGTATGGCGACCACATGATCACCATCACATCTGATCACATCTCAATATGAACAGCATCGCCAACATCGTTGTCGCGCTGGTCGGCGCGCTGCACGTGTACATCCTCGTGCTCGAGATGTTCCTCTGGGACAAGCCTGCTGGGTTGCGTGCCTTTGGACTGACCCCGGAAGCTGCGGCCGCGAGTAAAGTACTCGCCGCCAACCAGGGACTCTACAACGGTTTTCTTGCTGCCGGTCTGTTCTGGGG
>JAYSVL010000483.1:0-3753 GCA_043718595.1 Gemmatimonadaceae bacterium | reverse complement strand
TCGTGCGGACTGATGCGACCTTCAGGCGCCACGGCAGTCGCCTCGAAAAAAACGAGCGCTGCACCACCAACGGCCAACCCGCCGAGATGCACGAGATGCCAGTCGGTGGCGAAGCCGTCCACGCTCGAATACTGGCACATCGGCGACGCCCCGATGCGATTGCGGAGCGTCACACCACGAATGACGAGCGGCGAGAATAGTGGTGATGCGCGGTGCGATTCCCCCTGGGACACGCTACCAGATCCGAGGACGCATGGCGAATGCACGCACCATCAAATCGCCGTCTTTGCAGCCAAACGCCTTCTGAAATTCCGGCATGTTGCTGAGTGGTCCGTTGACGCGCCACTTGGATGGGGCGTGCGGATTCGACGCGAGAATCACACGCAGGTACTCGTCGCGATCGAGCGTGCGCCATGCTTGCGCCCAGCCGAGGAAGAAGCGCTGGTCGGCGGTGAAACCGTCGATCGGTGCAGGTTCTTTTCCACCCTGCGCGCGTTTCATCGCCGAGAACGCGACGGTGAGACCACCAAAATCAGCAATGTTCTCGCCGAGCGTGAGCGCGCCGTTGACGTGTGTGCTGCTATCGATGACGGTGTATCCGTTGAACTGGTCGACGACCTTTTTTGCTTCTGTGATGTATTTGGCGGCGTCGTCTTTCGTCCACCAGTCCGTCAGATTGCCGTCCTTGTCGTATTGGCGGCCCTGATCATCAAAGCCATGCGTCATCTCGTGACCAATCACCGCGCCCATCGCGCCATAGTTCACGGCATCGTCCGCATTGGGGTCGTAGAATGGCGCTTGCAGGATGCCGGCCGGAAACACGATCTCGTTGAGTTGCGGGTTGTAGTAAGCATTGACCGTTGGCGGAGTCATTGCCCACTCGCCGCGATCGACCGGTTTGCCAATCTTGCTCCAGTTGCGCTTCACTTCAAATTGATTGGCCGCTGCCATGTTGGCGAAGTGATTGTCCGCCGACAGTTCAAGCGTGCTATAGTCTTTCCACTGGTCGGGATATCCGATCTTGCGCTGAAACGCGCCCAGCTTGGCCAGCGCTTGAATGCGTGTGGGCTGACTCATCCACGCCAGTTGTTCGATCCGTGCATGTAGCTCATCGACCAGCGTGGCAACGATCTTGACGGCGCGTTCTTTGGCGGCCGGTGGAAACGCGCCTTTGACGTATTCCTGTCCCAACAGTTCACCAATGCGCGCGTCCGCCTGTCGGGTGCAACGTTTCCAGCGCGGTTGTAGTTCTTTTGTACCCGTAAGCAGCTGGACAAAACGAAAATTCTCGTTGACGACCGCGCTGCTCAGCTGCGTGGCACTCTCGTGGATCGCGCGCCAGCGGAGCACGGTCTTCCAGTCGGCAACGGGCACACTGGTGAGCATTGTGTTGATGGCCGTGAAGTAGGCGGGTTGCGCGACGTCCACCGCCGGAATAGCTGGCGCACCCTGCGCCTGATAGAACGCAGCCCAATTGATGCGAGGCACAAGCGCGGTGAGTTGCGCGAGCGACATCTTGTGGTAATTGGCGACCGGATCACGCAGCGCGACCGGCGCTTTCGACGCTTGCGCCAGTAGCGTCTCGAAGGCAAGCACCGTCGTTGCGTTGGCGTTCGCCACGGCCGTCGAGTCGCCCAGCAATTCGAACATGTCCGCGATATGTGTAGTAAACGCGTCGCGCAGTTTGACCGAGGCGCTGTCCGTCTTCAGGTAGTAGTCGCGTTCAGGCAGGGAAATTCCGCCTTGCCCCAGTGCCGCGATCTGTGTGGTTGCGTCTTTGGGGTCCTGCTCTGCTCCATTGAGCCACGGCGCGAGGCCCATCGTATGTTCGAGCGCGCCAAGTGCGGTGGAGAGGTCGGTGGGTGTGGTGATGGCGTTGATCGTGGCGAGCACGGGCTCGAGTACGGTGACACCTTTGGCGTCGATGGCGACGGTGTCCATACACGCGGCGTAGAAGGCGCCAACTTTCCATCGGTCAGATGGCGGCGCTGCTTTTTTGGTGCGTACATCGGCTGCCGCGTCATCCAGCAGTTTGTGCAGCGCCGTTTCGTTGCGGTCGTTGAGTTCTTCAAACGCTCCGTACGACGGATACGCCGCGGGAATGCTGGTCGCCTTGAGCCAACCGCCGTTGGCGAATTGATAGAAGTCTTTGCAGGCGGCGCAGGTGGTGTCGAGATTGGCGCGTTCGATCGGCTTGGGCACAATCATCGACACATTCTCGGCCGCTTCCGGGCGTGTGCAGGCCGTGACCAGCAGCAGAACGTTTGCGGCACAAATCCTGCGAACTATTTCTCGTGGCATCCGTCGCTCCGGGATAGGGTGTCGGCTCAATTTTTGGTCGCGCAGCAGCGTACGAGCGTTGAGCGTACTACTGTGACAAGGCGGGTTGCCGAGACAGTTTATCCTCCAACAGTGCACGTCGTGAATCGTACCATCCGAACCAACACTGCGGGGCGGGCGCCACATCAGGGTATGGGTCAGCGCAATCTTGTCGCCATGGGGACGGCGGCCGTGCTCACCGTATACGCGGCGGGGTATGCCAAGACGCAGACGGCGGCCGATCGATTTGCGCGTGAGACAGCGGATCGACGTCCGGTGGCGTCCATGGCTGACGTCCCGACGACCCCGGGTATGGCCAGCATCGCAGAGACGGCCAGCATTGCAGAGATGGGCAGCAACGCGGTGGTCGGTATCGACACTGCAGTTGTTTCGACGTCGACGGCCTTGGCAAACACCGTGGTCGCGACAGCGACGGCATCCACTGCGCCGGGAACGCAGGAGGCATCGCGCCCGAAACGCCTCGTGACGGACTCCGCAACGCCACCCGTCAGCGCGACGGCCATCGCCGCGGCAACAGCATCGACCACCACGACCGAGACATCGTCCCCGACCACTGCCGCTACCTCCGCAACGACCGACGCGCCACCTCTTGCTCTCGCAGGCGCAGCGGTCGCTGCTCCTCCGGTTCCGCCAACAACAGCGGCGGCGGCGTCGAACGCTGCACCAACCATCGCCCACCCATCGTCTGGCGCAACAACGCCTCCGCGTACTGTGTGGCGCGACGGCTTTTTCTTTGGACGGGGCACGTCGCGTCACGGCGACATTGAAGCGATGGTTGAGATCAAGAGTGGACGCATCATGTCGGCGGTGATCTCACAGTGCCTGACACGGTACTCCTGCTCATGGATCGAAGCGCTACCGGGACAAGTGGTCACACGACAGAGCCCGGACGTGGACTATGTGAGCGGCGCGACGCAGAGCGCCAACGCGTTCTACTACGCGATCGTCGAAGCGCTCAAACAAGCGAAGTGAGCGCATCGTACGTCCGCACGTCGGCCCTGATGGGGACGGTCGTGTCGATGCAAGTGGTTGAACACGGCGCCAGCCAACGTGCGCGCAGAGAGCGTACGCTCGGTGTGGATCGGGCGTTCACCTGGTTTCGTCGGGTGGAATCGGTGTGTTCGCGCTTTGACGCGACGAGTGAAGTGCGTCAGCTGTGCAACACAGTGGAGACACCAGTACGCGTTAGTCCCCTGCTCTTTCAGGCCGTGCAGTTTGCGCTTGCCGTCGCGGAGGAAACCAGCGGTGCGTTCGATCCAACGATTGGGGCGCGCCTGGAAGCTCGCGGATTTGACCGGGACTATCGCACCGGTGCGCGCGCGCACACTGGAGTCGTCGCTGTTGCCGACGTGAGTTACCAGGACGTGTCGCTCGACGCGTCTGCGCAGACAATTCTGTTGCATCGCCCGTTGC
>JAYSVL010000482.1:0-3754 GCA_043718595.1 Gemmatimonadaceae bacterium | reverse complement strand
CAGGTTGCGGCGCGGGCGGCGCGCCACCGGCAACACCGCGGCCACCTGGCGGCGTGGGTGACGGCGCGTTCGCTGCGCGTGGTGTCGCCGCAGCCGCGTTGCGTAACGTGATCGTTTCGCGTGCCTGAGCAACGGCGAGGCTTTCAAAATCCTTGACGTGCCACATGCAAAAGCGATCAGGATACTTCTTAAACCACGCGACCGGATCCTGACTCGCCACGCGCGCCCATCCGAGGTCCATCTGAAAATTGAAGACCGATGGGTCGGTTTCGGTGATGAAGACATCCATGCCCGTCTTCCCTCCACCAACGCTCACGAACTCGCCGCTGTGACTGTGGAACGCGAGCTTGAGATCTTGGCTCTTAAGCTTTGCGCCCAGGGAGTTGCACTCATCGGCCACGCGTTTCCACGCGTCGACGGTGTTCATCGGCGTTTCGCTGCGGCCAAGTGACGGAATGGTGATGTACTCGTGTCCGACCACCTGCGCGATGTGGATTTGTGCATCGAGATCTCTTCGCAGCGCATCCATGCCAATGTGTGTGCTCGGCGACTTGAGCTTCAGCCGGTCGAGCAGCGCGCGGACTTGCTCAGGCGTCTTGTTCGCATAGCCGGCAAACTCCACCTGCTTGTACCCAATGTTCGCGACCTTCTCGATGGTGCCATCGAAGTCCGTCCGCAGTTGATCGCCGACGGTGTATAGTTGCACACCGATCCCATCGACCGATGGTTTCATCGCGATGGACGCCGCGCGTGACACGCCACTCGCTGTGTCGGCACGCATGGCACCGCCGGCCGCCGTCGAGGTAGCGGTCGCATTGCGTGCACAGCCAGAGAGCACACTCCCGGTGACAGTTAACGCGGCAACGTCGCGAAAAAAATGGCGGCGACTGACACCCGGCGCTGTGTCGTCGGTTTCCCGGGCGCTGCGCGCGTCGTCGATAGAAAGTCCAGAGAATCCCAAAGCGTCTGACATAGTGTGTGCGGAGTGAGTGGGAACGGAGTGACGCTTATGGATTTGGCACTGCTTTCAACTGTTCGGCGTACTGCGCATCAAACCGCATGATACGAACGGCTCACGCCAGTGACTGCACGCTCGCCGCATCTGCCCACCCGGCAGCAAGCACCGGTTGCACCTTGTCACGCACGGCCTGCTGCGCGCGCGGATTGTGCACCGACTGCAGCAAGATCGCAAAGCCGAGCGTTTGCTGTGCCGGACTGCCAGTCTTGACCAGCCCGAGATGCTGAGTCGGTCGGCAATCTCTTGTTGGGTCTGGTCCAGCACGTCGTAGCGCGTGCTGATTTTGCCGAGATCGGGGCCTTTCATGCTCGGGGGTTGGATCTCGGAAAGAGCGGGTCGAGCGAATGTGCACAATTGTTCGTTTTCGCTACAATATCCAGAGTGCAGAGCGGATTTCGGCGGTTCAGAACAGGAGATCCGTCAAAAAGATTATTGGGACGCGGTGCAATGATCAGAGCGGCAATGATTTGATGACGCAGCGAAAGGCCAACGTCGATATCCTGAGGCACGCACGCTCCCATTTGCTCCCGCACACGCACAATCACGGTAAGTCCGTCACAGAAGCTTGTTGACATGTGGACAACACGCGAGCATGTTGAGCACATGTCAAAGATGATTCAAATCCGGCACGTCTCCGATGCCCTACATCGCAATCTCAAGGTCCGCGCAGCGGAGGCCGACATGACACTCTCTGACTTCATCAAGCTCGAGCTGGAACAGATGGCGGCACGCCCAACGCTCAGTGAGATCGCCGCACGGCTTGCGGCGCTCGAACCGGTAGAACTCAGCGAATCGGTCGTCGACATCTTGCAGGGCGCGCGGGAATCGCGATGATTGCGGAGCAGGCGGCCGAGTTCGGTTCATCGGCGATCGTGCTCGATGCGTCCGTCGTGGTCGAGCTCTTGTTGGCATCGTCGGCCGGCAAAGCCGCGATGGCGCGGCTCGTCGCAGCGGATGCCGTGCTGCACGCACCAGAGTTGTTGGACATCGAAGTGCTGCATGTGCTGCGTCGCGCTGCATTGCGCGACCTGCTTACGCCGCAGCGCGCTGAACAGGCCCTTGATGTGCTCGAATCCTTACCAATCACTCGGCATGCGCACGCGCCGCTCCGACGTCGGTGTTGGCAGTTGCGCGCAAATCTGTCCGCATATGATGCCGCTTACGTGGCGCTTGCTGAGGGGCTAGGGGCGCGATTGTTCACGCGAGATGCGCGGATCGCGAGGGCGCCGGGGCTGGGGGCGGTGGTCGAGGTTGTGTGAGGCGAGTGCTGGGGGATGACCGTCCAGATCGTCGTTTGGCGTGTTTGTTGCTGGCCATTCCAAGACAGCGAACATTGAACGATCGATCGTGGCGGGCTACGTACCGCGCGGTTTGGCGCGTCGCGTCGCCACGGCAGTGAGTGGATCATCGGGCCACGGATGCCGAGGGTAACGTCCGCGCAGTTCTTTTCGCACCTCGAAGTACGACGACCGCCAGAATCCGGCAAGATCTTGCGTCACCTGAACCGGTCGCTGAGCCGGTGACAACAGGTGCAGCGTGAGCGGCACTCGACCATCCAGCAGCATCGGTGTTGACGTCCAGCCAAACACTTCCTGCAGCTTGACGGCCAGCACCGGCGCCGCCGCATCGCTGTAGTTGATCGCAATCCGTGACCCACTTGGCACCTCAACATGTGTTGGCGCGAGCCGGTCGAGCGCGGCACGCGTGTTCCACGGCAGTCGCGACAGCAGCGCGTCGGCCCAATCGACACCGTCCAGCTCCGACCATTTGCGCATCCCCGTCACGCGTGGGCCAAGCCATGTGTGCACTGTTGCGGCAAGTGCATCGTCGGAGACATCCGGCCACGTCTCGCTCGCGTGCGTATGCAAGAACGCGAGCCGTTCGCGTACGCGCGAACCCGCCATGCTCCATGGCAACAAAGACACATCGCCCTTGACGATCGCGCCCAGCAACGCCTCACGCACGCGCTCAGCATCCACGTCAACCGTATGCACTTCGTCGAGCAACAGCGCGCCGAGCAGACGGCGGCGGCGCGCGCGCACGGAACGCGTTGGCTCATGCCACTCCACCACGTCGTCATGCGTCACCTGATCGCCAACGTCGTTCAGGATTTCGTTCAGCGTGACAGGGGCCGCGCGTACAATCCGATACTCCGGTGGTGCACCATCCAACTCGGCGACCGCCAGCCATTCGGCATCATGCAGTGCGTCGTGCGCAGGTAGCATCGCCCCAACACCACTCCGCAGCACGTATCGCGGTTCACGACCCGTGCGACGTTGCGCAATGCGATCGGGAAAGGCGAGTGCAAGTAACGCGCCGACGTGCACCGTATCATCGGCAGGTGAACGTAACGCCGCGTCGTGCGGTGTGTTCGTGCTCTGCGCAGTCGTGGTGCGAACGAGCCGGGCTGCAAGCTCCCGTGCCAGTTGGCGAACGCGCCACGCAGCCTGCCCGTCGACTGTCGCGCCGCCAAGTGTGATCTCAAACGCATCGTGATCATGAGACGTGTCGCGCAGACGCCTAAGTGCTTCCACGCGAATACGCATGTCACTCGGCGCGGCATGATGCGTTGCGCCACTGCTCGGTGTCGACACGATATCGCGCTCCTCAAGCAGCGCCGCAATCTCGCTGCCGAGTTTCGTGAGGTTGCGTTCCTGCGCGCCAAGCAACAGGTGCGCGAGACGTGGCGGTAGCGGCAGTGCCGACATGCGCTTGCCGTGCGCCGTGATGCGACCC
>JAYSVL010000481.1:0-3759 GCA_043718595.1 Gemmatimonadaceae bacterium | reverse complement strand
CTGGTCAGTCGACAATTTCTGCCGCCGCTTCTGCCGACACGTCCATGCGCGCGACAGCGCTGGTCACCGTGCAGACCGCGCCACCAGCGGTGATTACGCCGACCCAATCAACGATTGCTGTTGGCGAGACACTCACGCTGACCGGTCGAGTCACCGTAAGCGGCAACACGAGTACGGCAGTCACGTGGCGCACGAGTAACGCGGCCGTGGCGACGGTGGGACCGACGGGTGTGGTGGTGGGTCAGGGCGTGGGCACAGCGACCATTACGATGCTGCTGGTGGCCGACACCACACGACGTGCCACATCATCGGTGACGGTGCAACCTGCGGTGCGTTCGGTGACGGTGTCGCCGACGTCGGCGAGCGGATTTGTTGGCCAGACCGTGCAGTTGAGTGCCGTCGTCGTGGCTGATGGCGCGTTGCCTCTCACCAGCTACTGGCGCACCAGCGACGCAACAACGGCAACCGTGTCAAACACAGGCGTGGTGACGTTGCTGAAAGCGGGTCAGGTGACAATCACTGCTCTCTCCACAGCCGACTCGACGAAGCGCGCGACGGCGTTGGTGACGGCGACCGTTCCGCGCGTGCTGTCGGTGTCGCTCTCGCCAACCGTTGCGTCGCTCGCGGTTGGACGCACGCAACAGCTGGCCGCATCGGTGTCGGCGGACGCCGGTTTGCCCACCACGGTAACCTTTCGCTCCAGCAACGCCGCGACCGCAACCGTCGCCGCGTCTGGCGTTGTCACGGCGCTCTCGGTAGGCAGCACCATCATCACCGCTGTCTCCACAGCAGACACCACCAAACGTGCCAGTGCCACCATTACCGTGTCGGCGCTGGCGGTGCAATCCGTCGCACTCACCCCGACTGCGGCGAGTCTCACCGTTGGTCAAACGCAGCAACTGACGGCGGCCGTCGTTGCTGATGCGCCACTCGCGACCAGCGTGACGATGCGAACGAGCAATGCCGCAGTCGCCACGGTGACAAACGCTGGCGTGGTGACGGCAGTCGGCAATGGTTCGGCAACGATCACGGCGCTCTCCACGGCTGACACCACCAGGCGCGCGACGGCGACGATTACAGTGAGCGCAACGCCGGTGAGTGTCTCGATCGTTACACGCCCAGTGTCGCTCTCCGTGGCGCAAACTCGGCAGCTATTCGTCAATGTGACGGCTGGCAGTGGTACGAGCACGGCTGTCATGTGGACGTCGGCGTCCAGCACGGTGGCCACCGTGAGCACGGGAGGACTCGTCAGCGCCGTTGCACCCGGCAGTGCGTTGATCACCGCGACGTCGGTCGCCGATCCGAGCAAACGCGATACCGTCACTGTGATCTCGACCGCGGTGAACACACAGCTGGCGACGAGCTGGACGGCATCGCGCATATCAGGTGCACTCTATGAAGACGTGCTCTCCACCGTTGGCTTTGGTGCGAACAGCGCCTTCGCGGTCAACATCGTTGGCGACGTTTTTCGCTGGGACGGCAGCACATGGACGGCCTCAGCACGCGGCGCGATGTACGGTGGACAGTTTGTCGCGGTGCATGGGTCAGCGTCGAACAACGTGATCGCGGTTGGCACCAATGGTCTCATCGCGCGTTTCGACGGCACCGGTTGGGTGCTGATGGCGTCGGGCACGACGGCGGCGTTCGCTGACGTGTGGGTGGACGGCGTCGGAACTGCGTATGCCGTTGGCGCCGGCGGCACCGCCCGACGTCTGACTGGGTCGACATGGTCGGGCATGAGCACCGGTTCGTCGCAGTCACTGAATGGTGTCTGGTCGAATGGCACCGCCGTCTTCGCTGTCGGCACTGCGGGCGAAGTGTTGCGCTTCGACGGCACATCGTGGACGCGTATGAGCGCACCAACGACGGCGACGTTGTACAGCGTATCCGGAAGCGCAGCGACCAACGTGGTAGCGGTTGGTGCCCTTGGTACCGTGTTACGGTTCAATGGCACCGCCTGGACGGCGGTGAGCAACAGCGTCACTGCGGCGGATATGTACGCGGTCGACGGCACGGCATCGAACAGCGGCCGCATGTACATCGCCAGCGCTGCCGGGCTGCTGCAACTCGATGGCGCAACGCTGTCGGTGGCGAGCACGCCGTATGCGCTCCGACTCTTTGCCGTCTCCGCTGATGCTGCGGGTACGGTATGGACCGGCGGGCAACGGGGCTCACTCATGCGGTTGAGCGGCAGCTGGACGACAACCAATCTCGCACCGGACCTGCTCGACGTGTGGAGCACCTCGTCGACGAACGCGTGGGCCGTTGGCGAATTCGGTTTCATTCATCGCTGGAATGGCAGCTCGTGGTCGCGACAAAGTGCACCAACCACTACGTCACTCTACGCCGTGTGGGGAGCCAGTGCCACCGACGCGTTCGCCGGTGGTGAGAACGGCGCCATGCTGCGCTTCAACGGCAGCAACTGGACCGCGATGTCGTTTCCCTCGACGTCCACGATCAACGCCCTCTGGGGATCGAGCAGCAGCGATGTCTTTGCCGTGACATCGGCCGGCGAAGTCGCTCGCTACAACGGGTCGGCCTGGTCGATCATCACCACGAACAGCAATCCGCTGTGGGGCGTGTACGGCGTGAGCTCAAGCGAGGTGTACGCATCGGGCGAGAATGGCACGGTACTCCGCTACAACGGTAGCGCCTGGTCGTCGCAGTCATCGGGACTGAGCGGCACACTGGTGGGTTTGTGGGGCAGCTCCACCAGCAACCTGCTGACCGTTGGTGTGAGCGCGAGCGGAACAGTCGGCGTCGCGTTCCGCTTCAACAGCGGTAGCTGGACGCCGCAGAGCACTGGCAGCACACGCGTGTTGACATCGATCTGGGGACCGAACGGATCCGATGTCTACGCGAGTGGTGAACAAGGAACCTTGCTTCGCTTCAATGGCACGTCGTGGCAATCGATGTCGACCGGCACGACGGACTTGTTGTGGAGTGTCACCGGTTCACCCACAGGTTCCGGCGCGGCGTTCGCCGTTGGCTACAACAGCACGATCGTCACTGGCGCGGGCGCGGGAGGATTTGTGTCGGCGATGCGCGTCGGTGGCGTCACCAGTCTCGATCCGTCACCACTCGCACGGCAGCGCAGCGCCGCGTCGATGGTTCCGGACGGCAATGCCCGCTGGCAGCGCAAAGGTGCACTCCGCGCGGCATCTGCATCGCGAACCGGTTTGCTGGTGCCGGCAAGCGTGATGTTGCGCGCGCGCGCCGCGCGGTAGCGGTGTGTGGCGCCGAATCACCGCAAACACGACAACAGCAACAGAAGTTTGACGCGGAGGACGAGCGGAGAATCGCCGAGTGCGCTGAGGAGTTTTTGGTGGGTTCGGTCAATTCTCTGAACGCATTGATCCCTTGCATGTTTAGTTAGTACACTTTCCTAGCAAGCAATTCAACAATTTTTGGGCTCTTCAGGAAATAGAGTGGGTGTGTAGCTTCTGGCCAGACCTTGAAGCCGGGAGGCGCGACAGTGGACGACCGAGCGTTGTATCAGACGATACTGGGATTACAGGCGCCGTGGGACGTCGAGCGCGTGGAGCTGCGGACCGATCCGCAGGAAGTGGACGTCTGGGTTGGCGCGACCCCGGGGACGACGTTCGCGTGTCCGACGTGTGGACTGGCGTCGTCGATCTATGATCACGTGGAGCGGCGATGGCGACATCTCGACACGTGCCAGTTTCGCACGCTGCTCTGCGCGCGGATTCCCCGGGTCTCGTGCGCGACGCACGGCGTCACCACCGTCCCGGTGCCGTG
>JAYSVL010000049.1:0-8181 GCA_043718595.1 Gemmatimonadaceae bacterium | reverse complement strand
GCGCGCTGGTGCGTGTCGACTTCAACGTGCCACTTGACGAGGCCGGTCGCGTCGCTGACGACACACGCATTAGCGCTGCGATACCAACCATTCATTACTTGCTCGACGCAGGCGCGCGTGTCGTGTTGCTCGCGCACTTTGGCCGACCCAAGGGTGCGCCCGAGGCGAAGTACTCGCTCGCTCCGGTTGCGGTGCGCGTAGGCGAGCTTCTCGGGCGCCCCTTCGCCTTTCTTCCGCAGACCATTGGGGCGGACGCCGTGGCCGCCACGCACCACTTGGCGGTCGGCTCAGCGTTGCTGTTGGAGAACACGCGCTTCCTGCCCGGCGAAGAATCGAATGCCGATGCGCTGTCCGGTGAGCTGGCACTGCTCGGCGATGTGTACGTGAACGACGCCTTCGGGGCCGCCCATCGCGCGCACGCAAGCACCGCGGGAGTCGCGCACTATTGTCGGCCGGCCGTTGCCGGACTGCTGATGGAAAAAGAGCTCGCCTATCTCGGTCAAGCGCTGGCGACGCCGCAGCGTCCGTTTGTCGCCATTCTCGGCGGATCGAAGATCTCCGGCAAGATCGACGTCGTCGAGGCGTTGCTTCCGAAGGTCGATTTTCTCTTGGTGGGTGGCGCGATGGCGTGCACGTTTTTTCGCGCGATGCAGTTGGAGACTGGTACATCGTTAGTGGAACCCGATCGCATCGACATGGCGACGGACTTGCTGACGCGCGCCGGGACCAAGCTGGTGCTACCAACGGACGCGCAGGTCGCGACGACGATGGACGGTGGCACGGCGCGGGTCGTGACGCGGGACGCGATTCCCACAAACGAAGCGATGTTCGACATCGGACCGGCGACCATCGCGTCCTACACCGCGATCATTGCCACAGCGAAAACGGTGCTCTGGAACGGACCGATGGGTGTGTTTGAGAAACCACCGTTTGACACCGGAACGACGCGTATCGCGCACGCGATGGCCGACGCCACCGACCGCGGTGCGACGACCATCATCGGCGGCGGCGATTCGGCAGCGGCGGTCACCGATGCTGGGCTTGAAGCCCGCATGTCGCACGTGTCGACGGGTGGTGGCGCATCGCTGGAATTCCTTGAAGGCAAACCGCTGCCCGGCGTGACCGCACTCGACACCGTGTGACGCGCAGTTCTCCGTCTCCTTACCGAGTTTCACACCTTACAGCAATACTGACATGCATCTGAAGCCGATCATTGCCGCAAACTGGAAGATGAATCTCGGTCCAACCGACGCGCGCGCATTCCTGCAACGTTTTCTCGCGCAGGCACCGCGCCAGCATGACCGGACCCTGGTGTTCTTTCCGTCAGCATTGACGTTCGCCACGGTCATGGATGCGGTTCGTGAGCGGCCGGACATCTGGGTCGGCGTGCAGAACGTTTTTAGCGAAGCACAAGGTGCTTACACCGGCGAGAATTCGGTGTTGATGGCGCGTGATGCTGGCGCGCGCGTGGCATTGGTCGGTCATTCGGAGCGACGTCACGTGTTTGCTGAGACCGACGCCGCGACAACAAAAAAGTGTGCGCTGGTTGTTCAATCACGCCTGATTCCCATGCTCTGTGTTGGCGAGACGCTGGCGGAACGTGAAGCGGGTGCCACCGCCGCCGTGGTCGAACGACAGTTCGCGGCGGGCATTGCGGAGCTCGAAGACGCCAGTGTGGCGACGATGATGCTGGCCTATGAACCCGTCTGGGCAATCGGCACGGGCAAGACGGCAACGCCTGACGACGCCAGCGATATTCACGCCGTGTTGCGACGTGCGCTCGCCACACGCTTGGGTGAAAAGGCGGCGGCGGGTGTGCCGATCCTGTACGGCGGGTCGGTCAATCGCGGTAACGCCGCCACGCTGCTCGCCGCAGCGGATGTCGACGGACTGCTTGTCGGCGGCGCGTCGCTCGACCCCGACGTCTGGAGCGGCATTGTTCGCAGTTAGCGCATGTGAACGCGTCGGTTGATGCCTGTCGTCGCCCGGAGCCCTTGAATCCGGCGGCTCGTCGCGTGATCATTCGAGGCTCAGCACTACAACATTCCCGCCTGACTGGCGGCGTCTCCGACTTCGTGCCATGTACACGTTTCTCCTGGTCCTCCTGATCCTTGATGCGCTCGTCCTGATTGCCGCCATCTTGCTGCAGTCAGGGAAGGGAGGCGGCCTCGCTGCAAACTTCGGTGGCGCCGGTTCGTCCGGCGACTCGGTGATGGGCACGCGACAGGCGGGCAATTTGTTGACCAAGGCCAGCTGGTGGTGCGGTGGTGCGTTTCTCGCGCTCGCGTTCATCCTCCAGCTAATGTCCACGCGGTCTGCGGCGCCTAAGTCGGTGCTCGACCGTCTGGCTGCGCCTGCAACCACGGCACCCTCCCCGACCGGAACGAATCCCGGTGCCGCTCCGGTAACGCCGCTCACGGCGCAGCCAACGACTCCGTCGACGGCGCCGGCTGTCACGCCGCCGACGACGACCACACCGCCCGCTTCTCCCGCGAAGAAGCCGTAGCGCACCACGTGCACACGCTGCCACCGCAAGGGTTCCTCCTCCTCGAGGACGGAACCCTTTTTCTCGGCCGACTCGTCGGTGAATCGATTTCCACGGTAGCCGAAGTGGTGTTCACCACGAACATGACCGGGTATCAGGAAGTGTTCACCGATCCGTCGTACCGCGGGCAAATCGTGGTCATGACGGCACCGCAGATCGGCAACTATGGTGTCAATGGTGATGACGGGGAATCCGCATCGCCGCAGGTGTCAGCGATCGTGGTGCGCGAGCTCTCCGCAACGTATTCCAACTGGCGAGCGACGGGCGGTCTCCCCGAGTGGCTCGCTGCCCACAACGTACCGGCCTTGACCGGAGTCGACACGCGTCGACTCACCAAACATTTGCGGTCGCGCGGTGTGATGCGCGGAGTCATTGCCGCGGGTGCGTCGCCAACCAAGGAAGCGCTTGCTGCGCTTGGCGCGTGTCCGAGCATGGCCGGGCTTGATCTGGCCACGCTGGTGTCGACCAAACAGATCTACGAGTCGGGTGACGCCAGCGCTCCATTCCATGTGGTCGCGTACGACTTTGGCATCAAAGAGAACATCTTGCGTTTGCTGCACTCGCACGGCTGTCGCGTGACCGTTGTTCCCTCCGACACAACGGCCGATGCTGTGCTCGCGATGCAACCGGATGGCGTCTTCTTGTCGAATGGTCCCGGAGATCCCGAGGCGGTTTCGTATGCACCCGCGTCAATTCGCCAGATCGCTGCTCGCCACATGCCAATGTTTGGCATTTGCCTCGGACATCAGCTCATCGCACTGAGCTTCGGTGGGCGCACCGAAAAAATGCCGTATGGTCACCGTGGTGGCAATCAGCCGGTCAAGGAACTCTCCAGTGGAAAGGTGCTCATTACCGCCCAAAACCATGGGTTTTCCGTCGTCGGCAGCGATCGCACCGTGGAAGGGGCGCCGGAGCTTGACGTCACACATGTGAACCTCAATGACGGCACTGTGGAAGGACTGCGCCACCGTACACTGCCAGTGTTTGCGGTCCAGTATCATCCGGAAGCCGCACCCGGTCCCCATGACGCGGTCCCGCTCTTCGATCAGTTCATTGCGGCCCTCCGAGCGGGTCGGTCAAAGGCAAGGCAAACGCTTGACTCATAAGCACTAAGGTCATACGTTCGAGCTTAGGATACGTCGCGCTGCGACCCTCGACAGCGCACGTTGCACCCTTGGTAGAGTCCATGACGAAAGCCGATCTGGTTGAGAACGTCACGGCGCGTATTGCGCGGACGGCTGGCCCGACCATCTCGAAAAAAGACTGCGCGCGTGTTGTAGACGCGTTCCTCGACGCTATCAAGGATGCGTTGCAGGAGCAAAAGAATATTGAGGTGCGAGGCTTCGGCACGTTCAAGATTCGGCAGCGCAAAACTCGTATGGCTCGAAACCCACGCACGGGTTCGCCAGTGGAAGTGTCGGCCCGTCCGGTGCCCGTGTTCAAGCCGTCGAAGGAGTTGCGGGCCATGGTCGCCGGCGTCGACGAAAGCGAGTTGGAGGATGACGACTCGTACTAGATTGTTCCTGGTATGAGTATCCCGGTTCTTCTCTTCGCGTCCTATGCGGACGCGTTCGGTGCACATCGCGTGGATGTGGCGATTGAGGCACCATGTGCGGTTGACGCGTTGGTGGCGGTAATGCGGACACTTCCCGGGGGCACGCGTCTGCCTGCGCGTCCGCTGGTGGCCGTCAACCGGACGTGGGCAAACGTCAACGCAACCATCTCACCGGGCGATGAAGTTGCCCTCATCCCGCCCGTCGCCGGTGGTTGAATCGGGCTCGGCGCGCTGGTACGCCGCCATCGTCGATGCGCCAATTGACGTCGCCGGGCTCGTCGCCCGCGTGAGTCACCAAGGCGCTGGTGCGGTCTCGGTGTTCCTCGGCACCGTTCGCGACGTTAATGACGGTCGCGCGGTTACTGGTGTGGAGTACTCCGCCTATCGTCCGATGGCGCTGTCTGAGTTGCAAGCCATCGCGCATGAAGTCTGCGAGGGAACGGCGGGACTTCAAGTCGCCGTTGAACATCGACTCGGCTCGCTCGCGCTAGTGGATGTCAGCGTGGCCATTGCGGTCTCACACGCCCGCCGCGCACCAGCGCTCGACGCGACGCGCCTGGTGATTGAGGCCCTCAAAGTTCGCGTGCCGATCTGGAAGCATGAACAGTATGTCAGCGGCGAACGTGGGTGGGTTGATCCAACCAGCGCGCGGCACGCGGATGCAGTGGAGTTTCGCCAATGAGCGGTTTGGCGGGTGTCGCTGCCCAGTCTGTTGTGCCGTCGGCGGTGCACGGCGAATCGCGAGATCAGTTCGGTCGTCGTATTGAGTATCTGCGTATCTCCGTTACCGATCGCTGCAACTTCCGGTGTCGGTACTGCATGCCACTCGAAGGGTTGCCGTGGCTGCCGAAAGCGGAGATTCTGCGCTACGAAGAAATTGTTGACGTCGTGGCGCAACTCGCACCGCTTGGACTTCGACGGCTCCGCATTACCGGTGGCGAGCCAACAATTCGCCCAGAGCTCGCAACACTCGTGCGTTTGTTGCGCGCGATTCCTGGCGTTGAGGATATCGCGCTATCGACCAATGGCGTGCGACTCCCCGACATGGCACAGGCTCTGGCCGATGCGGGCCTGGACCGGGTGAATATCAGCGCCGACTCGTTGCGCCCGGAACGTGTCGTGGAGATTGCACGTCGCGATCTCGGCTTTGATCTCGTGCGATCAGCACTGGCCGCCGAGCGCGCCGGTCTCCATCCGATCAAGGTGAACGTGGTGGTGATGCGTGGCATCAATGATGACGAGATCGAAGCCTTTGCGACGCTCACGCGCGATCATCCGTGGCACGTGCGTTTCATTGAGTTGATGCCCGTTGGTGAGCTGCGAGAGCTCACGTGGGATCACGTGCTACCCAGCGATACGCTGCTGCAGCGCGTTCGTGCGCTTGGCCCGTTGTCCGCCGACGCCGGACCCGCGAGGGGCAACGGACCGGCAACGTATTGGCGATTTGATGGCGCCGCAGGCACAGTCGGCGTCATCACCCCAATGACACACACGTATTGCGACACATGCAATCGCGTGCGCCTCACCGCCGACGGCCGCTTGCGCACCTGCCTGTTCGGCGACCATGAGGTCGTGCTGCGTGAGGCGTTACGGCGTGGTGAGCCCCTGGCACCGCTGTTTCAGCAGGCGCTTGCGGAGAAACCACGGGCGCACGAGCTGTTGCAGATGAGGGTTGGTGGGCTTCGTGCACTCAGTCAGGTTGGCGGGTAGTCGCACGTTCGTGGGCAGCGAGACAATCTGGTCGCGGTGCTCGGTGTTGGGTGCGCATGTGTGTTGCTCGGCTTTGTGCGCCAACCTAAGTTCCCACAGCTAGACTCGGTCTGGCCGGACGCACCATGCGTCATTCACGAGGCACGTACTTCGCTCGGACATCCGTTCGGAGAATCGGATTACATGGTCAACAAAATCACCGTGGTCGGCGCCGGCAATGTTGGTGCAACAACGGCACAGCGCATCGCGGAGAAGTCACTCGGACGCGTGGTGGTGATGGTCGACGTTGTCGAGGGCATCCCGCAGGGCAAGGGCCTCGACCAGTGGGAGTCGGCACCGATCGAAGGCTTTGATTCGCGCGTGATCGGCTCCAACAGCTACGAGGAGTCCGCCGGATCTGACATTGTCGTGATCACCGCCGGCATTGCGCGCAAGCCCGGCATGTCGCGTGACGATTTGCTCAACACCAACGCCGGCATCGTCAAGGCGGTGTCCGAGCAGATCCGTGCCACATCGCCCAACGCGATCGTTATTGTGGTATCCAATCCGCTCGACGTGATGTGCTATGTCGCCAAACAGGTGACGGGATTCCCGCGCGAGCGCGTCATTGGCATGGCCGGCGTGCTCGACTCCGCGCGCTATCGTTCGTTCCTCGCGGAAGCGCTCGATGTGTCGGTGCAAGACATCCACGCCATGGTACTGGGCGGACACGGTGATACGATGGTTCCCCTGATTTCGTACACGACGGTGAGCGGTATTCCGGTCACGCAGCTCATGGAACGCGCCGCACTCGATGCCATCGTGCAGCGCGCACGCGATGGCGGAGCGGAGATTGTGAAGTTCCTGAAAACCGGCTCGGCCTATTATGCGCCGTCCGCGGCAGCGGTGGAGATGGTGGAATCCATTGTGCTGGATCGCAAGCGCGTTCTACCGTGCGCGGCGTGGCTGGAAGGAGAGTACGGAATGTCCGGTCTGTTTCTGGGCGTTCCGTGCAAACTTGGTCGCAAGGGACTCGAACAGGTGTTGGAAATCCATCTCACACCGGACGAGCGAGCGGCGCTCGAACGATCGGCACAGGCCGTACGCGAGCCCATGTCGGTGCTCTCCATCTGATCTGACTGGACCGGCGCCTCGCTGACATGACGGCGCCGGTTTCTTCTTTAACTCCGCATATGTACGCTCTCGCGCGCTTCTGGCACAGCACGATCGGCAAAAAGGTCGTGATGGCAGTAACTGGCATCATTGGCGTGGGCTTTGTCATTGGCCACATGTCTGGCAACCTGTTGATGTTCAAAGGGCAGGAAGCCATGCACGATTACGCGCTGCTGCTCCGCACGAGCATGCCATTGCTCTATGCGGTGCGCGCGGTGCTGGTGCTCAGCGTAATCCTGCATGCGGTATCGGCGTACCAACTTACGATGCGCTCGCGCGCTGCGCGCCGGCAGGACTACGCCGAGCGTCGCCCGCAGGTGACCACGTTCGCTGCGCGTACCATACGCTGGGGTGGGGTGCTACTACTCGTCTTTATCGTCGTGCATTTACTGCAGCTCACGCTAGGTGTGGCCCATCCGGACTTCCGTGAGCTCGATCCCTATCACAATGTGTTGACAGGTCTCGCCAATCCACTGATTGCTGCGCTCTATCTGCTGGCGATGTCAGCCCTTGGACTGCACCTCTACCACGGCACGTGGGCGGCGGTACGAACACTTGGCGCCGCGCGACCTGCCGCGCAGCCCCTCAAACGTGTGGTGGCTCTGGTACTGGCTGTCGTCGTTGCCGCTGGGTTCATGCTCGTCCCACTGGCCACGCTGATGGGCGCGTTCCCCGATGCACCACCGCTCGCGGAGCCGATGACGACCGCGACCGCACTACCCGTTGAGATTCACTGATGCTGACGCTGCGTTCCAACATTCCCGATGGTCCCCTTGAGCAGAAGTGGGATCAGCATCGTTTCTCGATGAAGCTGGTCAACCCCGCCAACAAACGTCGTCACAGCGTGATTGTTGTCGGTGCCGGTCTCGCTGGCGCGTCGGCGTCGGCCACGATGGCGGAGCTTGGCTATCAGGTCTCGTGCTTTGTGTATCATGATTCTCCGCGTCGTGCACACTCCATTGCGGCGCAGGGCGGAATCAACGCGGCAAAGAACTACCAGAATGACGGCGACAGCGTGCGTCGTTTGTTCTACGATACGATCAAGGGCGGCGATTTTCGCGCACGCGAAGCAAACGTGTATCGTCTGGCGCAGGTGTCGGTCAACATCATCGACCAGTGTGTGGCGCAGGGTGTGCCGTTCGCGCGCGAGTACGGTGGCCTGTTGGCGAACAGGTCGTTCGGCGGTGCGCAGGTCTCGCGCACCTTCTACGCTCGAGGA
>JAYSVL010000480.1:0-3768 GCA_043718595.1 Gemmatimonadaceae bacterium | reverse complement strand
GGCGCGCGGCCAGCGGGTGCGGGTGGCCCACCGGCTGGCGGTGGCGGTCGGGGTGGGCGCGGTGGCGCAGGTGCCGCCGGTCCATTCACTTCCGATGGCCGGTTCGCATTTGTCACAACGCAGCCGACCAAGGAGGAAGTCGAGAGGGCCCAACGCTCGGCGCCGCGCGGACGAGCGGGCGGCGCGGCGGCAGGTGGTGGTGCAGACACGCGCACGTCACTGGTGATGATCAGCGTCGCTGACGGCAAGATGACGACCTTGCCGGATGTCCGGTCGTACCGATTGCCGAAAGACAACAGCCGATGGATGGTCTACACGCCTGCTCCGGATTCCGCCGCCCGCGCTGACTCAGCGGGACGAGGCGCCGGAGCACCCGGTGGACTCGCTGGTGGGCGCGGTGGTCGGTGTGGCGGTACGGCAGCCGCCGCGACCGGACCGCGACGCAACTTTGGCACAACGATTGTACTGCGCAACCTCGACACTGGTGTTGAGGAAAAGCTGGCCGACATATCAGCATTTGTCTTTGACGACAGTGCCAAGGTGCTGGCGTACACCGTCACGTCACGCGACAGCACCAAGGACGGCGTGTTTGTTCGCAACATGAATAGTGGCACAACGCAAACCGTGATGACCGGTCGTGGCAACTATCGTGACTTCACCTTCGATCGTGCGCAACAGCAGTTCGTCTTCACATCCGATCGTGACGAGTTCGGCAAGCCGAACGCGCGTTCGGTGTTGTACTACGGCACGCTCAAAACTGGCATCGCAGCACCGCTGGTCACGTCCACTGCGCTCGCGACCGGTATGCGCGTTGCGGACAACGCGGGCGCGACGTTTACGCGCAATGGTGCGGCCGTACAATTCACTATTGCGCCGCCACCAGAGGACACGATTCCGACGGATTCGCTTGTTGGCAAAGCGGTCTTCGATCTGTGGCACTACAAAGATCCGGCCTTGCAGCCCACGCAGAAGTTGCAGCTCAACCGCGATCGCAATCGCACGTTTTCGGCCGTGTATCATCTGGCGACAAAAAAGTTGGTTCCGCTGACCACGGACTCGATGCCGTCGATCTCGCTCAGCGATGACGGCAAGGTTGGATTGATATCCACGAGCGTGGCTTACAACATCGAACGCATGTGGGGTGACGACGGCAATGACATTTATGTCGTCGATGCAACGAGCGGTAAGCAGACGCTGGTCAAGGAAAAGATTTCTGGACAGGCGCAACTGTCAGTCGATGGCAAGTACGCCATCTACTTTGACGAGGGGCAGTGGTCTACGTACACCGTGGCGACTGGCAAGACGGTGAACATCACGGCACCACTCAAGAACGTGCGCTTCGACCAGGAAACGTGGAGCACGCCGGACGCGCCGTCGGCGTGGGGAGTTGCTGGCTGGACCAAGGGCGACAAGTCGGTGTTGCTGTACGATCGTTTCGACATCTGGGAGCTCGATCCCACCGGTGTCAAACCCGCAGTGGTCGTCACCGATTCGCTCGGTCGTCGCGAGAGTTTGCAGCTACGAATCGTTGACCTCGATGTCAGCGACGAACGTGCGATCGACCCGGCCAAGCCGTTGATGATGCGCGCATTCAGCGAAGTGACCAAAGCGAGTGGGTTCTACCGCGACCGTCTGGATATGAAGCAAGCGCCGGAAAAGATCGTCATGGCCGACGTCAACTACGGCACGCCGCAAAAAGCGCGCGCGGCGGACACGTACATGCTCACCAAGAGCACGTTCATCGATTTCCCGAATCTCTACGTGGGCCCGAGTCTGACCTCGCTGACGAAACTTTCCGACGCAAATCCGTGGCAGAAGGAGTACAACTGGGGCACCGCCGAGTTGGTGACATGGACGAGCACCGATGGAATTCCGTTGCAAGGGATTCTGTACAAGCCGGAGAATTTCGATCCGTCGAAGAAATACCCGATGGTGTCGTACTTCTATGAGGACTTGTCGGACGGGCTGCATAATTATGTGCCGCCAACTGGCCGCAACGTCATCAACCCGACGCACTACGTCTCCAACGGGTACCTGGTGTTCGAACCGGATATCTATTACGAGACAGGCTACCCCGGCCCGAGCGCAATGAAGTCGATCGTGCCCGGTGTGCAGAAGCTGGTTGACCGCGGCTATGTCGACCCGAAGGGCCTTGGGTTGCAGGGACAGAGTTGGGGTGGCTACCAGGCGTCGTACATGATTACACAAACCACCATGTTCAGCGCGGCGATGGCGGGAGCACCTGTGGCCAACATGACCAGCGCCTACGGCGGCATTCGGTGGGGCAGCGGACTGGCGCGTGCATTCCAGTACGAGAAGGGACAAAGTCGCATTGGCAAGTCCATCTGGGACGCGCCGAATCTGTACGTGGAGAATTCGCCGCTCTTCTGGTTGCCGCGCGTCACCACGCCGCTGTTCATCATGAGTAACGACGCGGACGATGCGGTACCCTGGTATCAGGGCATCGAGTTGTTCGTCGGCATGCGTCGACTCGGCAAAGAAGTGTATCTGATCAACTACAACAACGACGTGCACAATCCCGCGAGTCGTGCGAACCAGAAAGACATCGCGATGCGCATGCAGCAGTTCTTTGACACGAAACTCAAGCGCGAGAAGGCGCCCGATTGGATGGTGAACGGCATTCTCGCGAAGGACAAGGGCAAGGATCAGATCGCGCCAGCTGTCAAGATCACGCCTTAGACTCCCACCACGATGCGCATTTTCCAGGTCAGCGTTCGTCCTGCGGCGTTGGCCGTGGCGTCGCTATCAGCGCTGTCGATCGCGTGTGCAAGTTCCGATGCCAGTCAGCCAGCCACGAACGTGCTGTTGTCGGAGACATTCGACCGGGGCGGATTTACGTCGCGCGGCTGGTATGACATCAGCGAAGATTTCGCCACGAGTGCCGTACCCGCGCATGCGGGTGGCGGTGCACGCGCGTTGCTCTGGCATTGGGCGCCGGGCGGGGCAACTCCGGTTGGTACGGTGGCTGGACGCCATTTGTTCACGCCAACGGACCGAGTGTATTTGCGCTACTGGGTCAAGTACTCCGACAACTGGGTGGGCTCCGGACAGTCCGCGCATCCGCACGAGTTGATGCTGTTGACGACAGAGGACGACAAGTTCGTTGGACCGGCATTTACGCACCTCACCGCGTATGTCGAACACAATTGGCGACCAATCGGCGGCGTGCCAATCGTGTCATTGCAGGACGGCCGGAACGTTGATCGCACCAAGTTGAACAGCAGTCTCGTTGGCGTCACAGAAAATCGTGCCGCGCATGGGTGTAATGGCATCGCCGACGCATTCACGGCGGCGGTGACGTGTTACGCGGTCAATGCGACCACGCAGTTTAACGGCCGCAGTTTTGGCGACGGCATTGGCGTCCTGTGGAACAACAACGCCACGGAGACAGCGTACAAAGGGAACTGGCATCTGGTGGAAGCGTATTTTCAGCTGAACACGGTGCGCAATGGTGTTGGTGTCCCTGACGGCGTGATTCGTTATTGGTTCGATAGCCGAGTGATCATGGACCTGTCGGGTGTGTTGATGCGCACGGGCCAGTACCCGAACATGATGTTCAATCAGGTGATGTTCGGGCCGTTCATGGGTAACGGGTCGCCGGTGGATCAGAGTGCGTGGATTGATGATTTGATCGTGGCGCGCGAGCGGGTGAAGTAGCGGCGAAACATCGCAGCGCGTTCTGCTTCGAATACCGCATGGCGGCGGATTTAACTCACCGGCGCTCTACTCGGCACAGTAATCGGGCCC
>JAYSVL010000479.1:0-11881 GCA_043718595.1 Gemmatimonadaceae bacterium | reverse complement strand
CATCACTGTTGGCGTCCGAGTCGCACGCACCATGGCCTGCAGAACCTGACCCACCGCAACCCGCCGTAAAGACCGCGGTGGCTGTCGACCGTTTGCGTGCCATCAACGAACAACTGCTCACGTGGCCGAGTGATTTCACGCCGCACCCGCGACTCGCTAAGCAGTTGGAACGCCGACGCGACGCGATGGGTGATGCGGGCGGCATCGATTGGGGACACGCCGAAGCGCTGGCCTTTGGCACGTTATTGCAGGGCGGCATGTCGGTGCGCATGACTGGGCAAGACGTTGAACGCGGCACGTTTTCGCATCGGCACGCGGTTCTCAATGATGTGGAGACGGGTGCGAAGTACGCACCACTCGCGCATGTACCACGCAGCTCGGGCAGTTTCGAGATGCACAACTCCGCGTTGTCAGAAACGGCCGTATTGGGTTTCGAGTATGGCTTCAGCACAATCGCCACGGACACCCTCACGTTGTGGGAGGCGCAGTTCGGCGACTTTGTGAACGTCGCACAACCGATCATCGATCAGTTCATTGTTTCGGATCGCGCAAAGTGGGCGCTGGATTCTGGTCTGGTATTGCTGCTGCCGCACGGCTACGAGGGCCAAGGCCCGGAACATTCGAGCGCGCGACTGGAGCGATTTCTGCAACTGTGCGCGGAAGACAACATGACCGTCGCGTATTGCAGCACACCAGCGCAATACTTTCATCTGCTGCGTCGGCAAGGTTTGCGCAGCGCGCGTCGCCCGCTCGTGTGTATGCAACCCAAGTCGTTATTGCGATTGCCACAAGCGGCGTCGCACGTTGGCGACCTCGCGGATCACGAGTTTCAGTCGGTGATTGATGATCCGATGCCAGCGGGGCAGCGGGTAATTGTGCATCGTGTGGTGTTCTGTACGGGTAAGCTGTACTACGATCTTGCGCTGGCACCCGATCGCAGCCCAGCGGTCGCACTGGTGCGTGTTGAACAACTATATCCATGGCCGTTTGACGAGATCGCGCGCGTGATCGCCAACTATCCGGCCGCGACCGAGGTAGTGTGGGCGCAGGAGGAGCCGCGCAACCAGGGCGCGTGGACGTTCGCCCAGCCGCGTTTGCGCATGTCGATCGGGCCCGCACGTGGATTGCGTTATGTCGGACGTCCTGAGCGCGCGAGTCCAGCCGAAGGACACAAGAATGCGCATGATACAGAACAAACGCGTATCACCTCGATTGTTATGGAGTCGGCGGACGCAGCCGATGCACGACGCACTGCGCGGGTTGCGCGGTGAGGGGGCGGCCCACGACACGGGGGCGCGCTGCCATCACGACGGGGCTCGCGGCGGCGACGTTGCGCACCCCGGTGAGCAGGCGAACGTTGACGGCGCCGAGTGTTGCTCCGGCACGTGGTACCATCGCCGCAGCGCTTCGCACCGTACTCCTCGCCAGCGCGATGTTTCTTGCGTTTCCCGTCACCGCGGCGGCGCAATCGGCGGCTTCTGGCGACCGCGGTGCGGCTGCACTCGGTTCGACGCTCGACGCGCTTGGCACGACCGGTCGCGTGCTGTTGATCGCGGCACACCCGGATGATGAAGACACACAGCTGATCGCGTGGCTAACTCGCGGACGGAAAGTGGAGACGGCGTATCTCTCGCTCACTCGCGGCGATGGTGGGCAGAATCTCATCAGCAACGAACTTGGTGATGCACTGGGTGTGATTCGCACGCAGGAATTGATGTCGGCCCGCCGTATTGATGGCGGGCGACAGTTCTTCACGCGCGCATTTGACTTTGGTTTTAGCAAGAACGCTGAAGAGACGCTCAACCACTGGCCGCGCGACACCATTCTGGGTGACGTGGTGCGTGTGGTGCGTGCGTTCCGGCCGCAGGTGATTGTCGCCGTGTTTAGTGGGACACCGCGTGATGGACACGGTCACCACCAGATCTCCGGGATCCTCGCACGCGAAGTGTACGACATCAGCGCCGATACCTTGCGGTTTCCGGCAGCCGGATATGGCATGCCGTGGACGGTATCCAAGTTTTATCGTAACGCACGATTTGCTCCTGAGCTGCAAACGGTGAAGATGAACACCGGCGAGTACGACGCGTTGCTCGGCCGGAGTTACTACGAGATTGCCGCTGAGAGCCGGTCGCAGCATAAGTCGCAAGGGTTTGGTGTGCTGCAGCGGAAGGGTGTGTTCATGGGATATCTCGCGCGCGAGGCAACCCGTGTTGCGGCGCCGGCCGATGCGAAGAGCGAGCAGTCATTGTTTGACGGCGTCGACACGACGTGGGCGCGACTTGGCGCACGCACATCACGGGCAGATGCGCGGGCGATGCTCGATTCCGCGGATGTCGCGATGCGTGAGGCGCGACGTGTGTTTCGCGCGCAAGATCCCACACCAACGATCGCGCCGTTAGCGACCGCGCTTGGGTTACTGCGTAGTGCACGTGAGACGAGTGGCACGCGACCAAAGATGTTGACCACAGTGTTTGCGTTTCCACGACCGATGCTGACCGATGCGAACGGATGGTTCGCGATTCCGGCGGGGATGCGCACCGGCCTGCAGCCCATGCAACCGGCCGGCCCACAGGCGGACGCGGAATTGTGGGATGCGTTGTCGCTCACGATCGACCGTGCGGAGCGTGCGCTGGTACTGGCGGCCGGTGTGGCCGTGGAAGCCATCGCACCGCGCGCAACGTTTCCCGTGCGCGAAAGTGGCAAAACGAACGTCAACGATTCACTGCCGGTCGCGATCACGGTCTTTAATCGTGGTCACGCGTCGGTGACGCTCACGAGCGCCGCTATTCCCGTGGTTGATGCGACTGGTCGCGTTGCCGCCGTGACTGCGGCAGCGAGCGAAGCACCTCGCGCGATCGCCACCGACAGTGCGGTAACCGTCAATCGGTTCGCAATGGCGCGCACACCAACCACCGCGTGGTGGCAGGCGCTGTCACGTCCCGGTGACTGGTTTCTGACGCCAATCAGTGCGCTCGATGAAGCGCAGCAGCAGGCGCGCACGTCAACGAATGCGATCTTGCAACTGTCGATTGCTGGTGTACCGGTGACGGTGGTGGCGCCAATCGTCAATCGGTTTGCTGATCCCGTCAAAGGTGATCAGCAAGTGCCGGTGGCTGCGGTTCCCGGCATCACGATTGGTCTCGACAACGTGGTGGAATACATCCGCGCCGGCGTGCCCGTCGAGCGTGAGTTTCGTGTGCATATCCTGTCGGCGTATCCAGACTCTGCACGCGTTGATGTGAACATCGATTTGCCGGCGGGGCTCAAGGCCGATTCGGCAATTCGTACGCGTGTGCTCACCCCAGGCGCACCAAGCGCCACGCTCACGTTCAAGGTGAAAGGCAAGGTGGGTGCCGGACGATTGCAGATGGGCGCAATTGCGCGACACGTTGGACGCGCGTCAACGACCGGCTACTACACCATCGCGTTCGATCACATCACGCCGCAGAACATGTACGCACCGTCCGGCATGTGGCTTGAGGCGGTGAACGTGGCGTTGCCGCTCAAGGCGCGCGTGGGTTATGTGCCCGGCGTTGGTGATCACGGCATGGACGCGCTGCGACAGCTGGATGTGCCGTATGAAAAGCTCGATCCAGCATCACTGGAGAACACCGATCTCTCGCGTTTCTCGGCGATTGTTGTTGGGCCGCGTGCGTATGGCGCGAGTGAAGTGTTGGTGGCCAACAGTGCGAAACTGCTGGACTACGCAAAGAAAGGCGGACGGTTGGTTGTGCAGTATGGACAGTTTGAGATGACGCGTCCCGGCATCATGCCGTATCCCATTCAGCTAACGCGTTCGGCGGCGCGCGTGACCATTGAAGATGCGCCAGTAACCGTGCTGCAACCCAAATCACCGCTGCTCACATTGCCTAACAGAATAGGCGTGGACGACTGGAGTGGGTGGGTACAGGAGCGCGCGCTGTACATGCCGAGTGTGATCGATCCGCGGTATGTGTCAGTGCTGGCGATGAACGATCCTGGTGAGCCGGTGAACAACGGTGCGTTGCTCGTCGCACCGGTGGGCAAGGGGAGTTACGTGTATGTCACGCTGGCGTTATTCCGGCAGTTGCCGAACGGGGTGCCGGGTGCAGCGCGCATTCTGATGAACCTGATTAATCCTGCGCCGTTGGCCGCAGTGCCGCCCAAGATGTAACCAGGCGTTCCAGTCCGACCGTGGCCGCGGACCCTCAAATTCGCGTGCGCAGAAGCTCCACCATACAATGCAGTTGCGGTGGAATACGTATGTCGCCATATATATGGCATGAAGCGTACTACTGTGTTTCTGGACGAGGACATGCACTACCGGCTGCAGCGTGCCGCGCAGCGCACCGGGGTGAGTTCCGCGTCGCTTGTGCGTGAAGCCGTGGCGCACTACCTCGCGACACCCACCACGTCGGCCGAGGCGCCCACGATTGCGGGGCAGTTCGGCAGCGGCTCCCGGGACACGTCAGAGCGCGTCGATGAATTGCTGTGGCGTGATCCTCACGCGTGACCGGACTGGCTGACATCGTCATTGCCGACACCGGACCGCTGTACGCCTTGATCGACCGCGATGACGTGTGGCACGAGCGAGTCGTTTCATGGTGGCGTCGTCGCGCACGGCAGGTGTTGGTTCCGGTCTCAGTTTTGCCGGAAGTGTGCTACCTGCTGCAGACCCGCATCGGCGCTGCTGCAGAACAGTCATTCGTCAGCGCGGTAGCCAACGGCGAGTTCACCACGGAACCGCTTGAATCGCGTGACATCGCGCGTGCGGCGGAACTGATGTCCGACTATGCGGACCTGCCTCTAGGCTTCGCTGACGCGACGGTGCTAGCGATCGCGGAGCGACTGAGTGCATCGGAAATTCTGACAACAGACCGGCGGCACTTTGGGGTGCTGCGTCCTCGGCACGTGCGAGCACTGCTACTCGTTCCGTAAGCTTCAATCTGTATCGTCAGACACGAGTACCTTGAAAATTCGGCGCGTCGCACCGCAATTTCAAGGTAAGAATCGTAGCGGTGCGTCATTCTCGCTCGCACCAAAGACTGTTCGCTGTGTCGGCGAGCGCGATTGGCACACTGTCGTGACCGGCGAGTTCAACGCGAGTCGTGCGGTGCGAGGGTCCAGTCACGTTGGGCGATGGCCGACCACGGTACGACCGCGGCATCAGTCCGTCGTTGCGCCGTCTCGCCTCCATACACGACCGCCGCAGCGATGTCATCAAATTGTTTGGTCGCCGCGAGTTCTTCGCGTACCGCGCGGAGCGAGTTGAAGTAATCCGGATTCACCGTCGCGCCTGACTTCACTTCCACCAGCGTCAGTGAGCGACCACGAAGGATGCCAATGTCGACCTCGCGTCCTTGTGTTTGGCGGAAGTGTACCAGCTGCGGTGCGATGCCACGATTGGTGAGCGCTTTCCAGATCTCCGACGCGACCCAACTTTCGAAAATTGCGCCCCGCAGTGGGTGCGTGGTGAGCTGCGTGTCATCGACAACGCCCAGTAGGTGGCACACCAAACCGCTGTCGAGAAAATGCAATTTTGGTGCCTTCACCCAACGCTTGTGTTGATTCTGATGCCACGCGGGAACAACGACACAGAGGTAACTCGCTTCGAGCACGGAGATCCACGCACGGATGGTGTTGTAGGACACACCTACGTCAGCGCCCAATGACGAGAGATTGAGTTCCTGCGCCGTGCGTCCGGCGGCGAGTCGCAAGAACGTGGTGAACGTGCGCAGATCGCCCACGGCGAGCAACTGTCGCACATCGCGCTGTACATACGTGGCGACGTAGTCGCCGAACCAGCGTGCTGGCGCGATGTGCTGGTCGTGGATGCGGGGGTACGCTCCGGCGAATACTGTCGCCCACAATGTTTGCGGGGGTTTCCTGAACCGGTGCACTTCATCAAGACTTGGCGGCAACAATTCGAGTACCGCGGTGCGTCCGGCAAGGGATTGCGACACGGCGGCCGAGAGTGCGAACTGCTGTGAGCCGGTAAGGATGAAGCGACCTGGTGTTGGACGTTCGTCGACTTCTTCTTGCAGGTAGCTGACGAGTGCAGGTACGTGCTGCACTTCGTCGAAGACAGCGCCGCGAGAAAATTCGGCGAGCAGACCACGTGGATCGTCGTGCGCGCGTTCGCGATTGTCGAGCGATTCGAACGAGATGTACGGCTTGCCGCGGAACACCTGACGGCATAACGTCGTCTTCCCGGCCTGTCGCGGGCCGGTGAGTGTGATGACGGGATAGTGCCGCGCTTCGCGCCGCAGGACGGGCGGCGAGGTTGCGACGGATGGAGCCTTGAGGGTTGGTCAGCGCCATGTACGGATTATAAGTCGCATTTATAATCCGTACAACGTCCAAGAGGCGAAAAGGCACCCCTCCTTGATGAGGAGCTACTGGGGCCGCAGCGAGCTGACAGGATCGACGGCGCCGTTCGCTACGCCTCGTGCTTGTGCGTTTCGTAGTAGGCGCGGAGCACTGCATGCATGCGTGTGAGATAGCCGCGCCCATGCTGCTTGTACCACGCCAGCATGTCTGGGTCGAGCCGCATGTGGACCGACTCTTTGGGTTGCGGTAGGACAAGCTTGGCGCGGGTCCAATCCAAATCCGGGACGTCGGCGTCGGGATCGGCGGCGATAGCAGCCTCAAGCTCCTCCTCGGTGATAGCATCGACCCGGGCCCAGTCCGTTCGGTCTTCAAGCACGTCATCCATGGTGACTCTTGTAATTCTCTCGCTCACGTCGCCTCGCTGGTCTGGCGGAAATCAGTCGGCGAGCGTCACCTCGCCACGTAAATACGACGGTGATGTACCGGCCATCCAGAACTCCTGTGGCCAGTATTCGCTGCTCGCCGTGCTGGGTCTGAACGGACGGAGTCTCAAACACTGGACCTTGCCAGAGCGCCCTCGCCTGAGCGAAGTCGATAGCATGATCGCGGAGATTGCTTTCGCGCTTCCGTTCGTCCCACTCGAACCCGTTTGAAGATAGTAGCACAGAATGTGTACCCAGTCAAGTAGCCGTTGAGGGATGCAGCCAGACTGCTGGCGACTGCGCACACTAACAGGCCACGGTGAAAGCGCCGTCACCGTTTCTTTGCCGGTTTCATCATCTCAACGCGCGCGGGGTTGTACGAGACACACGACCTTGAGAAGACTTTGTCCCGATTCGACGCCCGCACTTCCGACGCGTACGTTGCGCACGTTGATCGCCCGAACCGACTTCCGAAATACTGGTCTTCCGTTTGAAACGCCTGACACTGGTGCTCTTGCTCGCCGCCGCGTCCTGCACGCGGGACCCGCACGCACGCGTGGTGACCCGCGACGCCGGTCCGCTGCTCCGCGAGCTTGAAATAGCCGGTCCGCTACCGCGCCGGTGGGCGGCGCGTCTGTCGATTGCTGTAGCGGACATGCCATGCGGTGGCGCAGACAGTCTGCCGTATGCCTCGCTCGATTGCCCATCGGCCGGTGCGGGCGCTGCATTGACGCCGACGCAGATCGCCGTCGCCGCTAAGGTGGCGACAGCAATGCGAGGCAGCCTGAACACGGATGCGCTGCATGCCGCGGCCCTTCTCGAGATGATCGTCGCGGACACGGCGCGAAACGCGCTCGACCAGTCCGTCTCATATCTCGAGATGATTACCCGACTCGCTCCGCCCACCACCGAAGTGCTGACTGATCTTGCTGCTGCGCACCTGGCGCGGGCCGCGCGGTGGCACGATGCGCGTGAATTACTCGCTTCGCTGGATGCGTCGTCGCGCGCGCTTGAAATCGACTCGCTCAGCAGCGCGGCGCTCTACAATAGAACGCTGGCCCTGCAGGAGCTATCTCTGGACAGCCAAGCGGAGCAAGCCACCACCGCGTATCTCCGCAGCGATTCCGCGTCCACGTGGGCCATGGCACTCTCGCGCGAACGCCACACTCGCCGCGCACGCGTAAATCCCACCTGGCCGCTGGTCGACCAGAGCGACAGTTCGCTGCGCGCGTTTGCCCGGCGAGCACCAGTCGCCGCGCTGACGGCCGCATGGGAAGATGTACTCGGCGAGTGGGGTCGCGCCGTGCGGCAACGCGACGACACGCTCGCGCGCGGACGATTGCATGCGGCACGAGTCATTGCCGACGTTCTTGCCGAACTAGGCGACCATTCTTCCGCCGACGGTGTGAGGCACATCGAAAATGCAATCAGCGCCGATCGCATCGGGCAAACCTTTGCGCTACGCCAACTCGCACAGAGTCACGCAGAGCTGGCGCAAGCGCAACAGCTACGCCGCACGAATCGCTACGAAGACGCCGAGGAGTTGTTCAACGCGCTGCGAGCGCGAGCCATTCCGTCGCACCCACTTCGCTTGTGGGTCGCATCGGATGCGGCCAACAACGCACTGAGCCGAAGTCGACCTGATCTCGCCACGCCGATTCTCGAACAATTGAAGCGCGATGCTTCGGTCGAACGCTATCCCGCAATCGCTGGTCGGGCTCGTTGGTCACTCGGCTTGATTGAATTGCGCCGAAACAAGGCTGCGACAGCCATCGCGCAGCTACGTGAGGCGCGGCAGCTGTTCGCGCGCATCGGCTTCGATGAGTACACGGCGTGGATGTGGGGCATGGAAGGCGAGGTGCACTTGCAGGCAGGAGACGACGCGACGGGTCATGCAGGATCATTGGAAGCGTTGCGATTGTTTCGACACACGCCAAGGGCCGTCGGCAGACACAACACGTTGTTCATTCTTGCGAACGCCGCTACGGCCTCAGGAATGCAGCGCGCGGCCATGGCATTTCAGGACGAAGACCGTGACGCCAACGGTTTCACAGGCACGCCGATCACAGTCGCTGAAACTCAGCTGAGTCGCGCCCGGGTGCTTCTTGGACAGCAACGAGCAAATGCGGCGAGTGCGGCCATGCACGCGACAGACTCGGCGATCGCGGCGATCCCGGACACGCTCATGCGCAATCGCCTGCACCATGAACTGGGTACACTGCGTGGCCAGCAGCTAATCGCGACGGAGCCTGTGCGCGCACAGCGCATTCTGGACTCGACGGTCGCTGTACTCGAGCCGCTCGGCAACGCGGCCAAGACGCTCCCGGCGCTCATCACCCGCGCCTATGTGAACGTTGCGCTGAACGACGACGAAGCCGCCAACGCGGACCTGAAGAAGGCAGCGGACTTGTATCTGATGAAGGCAAGCTACCTCGGCACGGAGCCCGACGCGCGTAAACAGCGTCTGGCGCTCGTCGGGCAGCGCCAGGTACTGCTGAACCTCGCTCGTCCGGTATTCGACTCACTGGTACTGCGACGACTGCGGCGCGGAGACGCCAACGCCGACATCGAGGCGCTGGCCACGTTTGAGCGATGGCGACATGCACTTGCTGTCAACACTGCGTTCACGTTGTCCCCGAACAACGGCAGCACAACGAGAGGCCCAGCGCTTGCTTACGCGGTGTTCGGCGATGAATTGGTCATCTGGGTCGGCGTCAATGGATCGTTGCGTGCACATCGTGTGCGTGTGCGTCGCGACACGTTAGCTGCCCTTGTCGAGCGCGCGCGGTTGGCGCTGGAGCAGGCGGATGAGACCACGACACGCGAAACCCTGACACGACTCTACGACCTGTTAATCCGGCCCGTTGCGCATGTGCTTGGGCCGAGCGGTGCGACAGTCCGGCTCATGTTGGACGACGCCATCTCGAACGTGCCGTTTGCTGCCCTGTACGATTCGACACGAAAGGAATATTTCGTCGCGCGACACGCTTCGCAGGTGGCGCGGCATTGGAATGGTTCCGAGGCCTCGACAGCCACCGCTGGCACGCGTGCCGCGTTCAAGAGTGTATCGATCGTGGAGAGTCCGGCGTTCGATCAGGCTGCGTTTCCAACGTTGTCGGCTCTGCCAAACGCGCGGATAGAGGTCGATGCGATCGCGCGCGAGTTCGCACGTGCGCGAGTGTTGCGAGGAGCGCGCGCGGACAGGTCGGGTGTGCGCGCCGCGCTTGAAGCGTCGGATCTCTTTCACTTTGCTGGGCACGCGGTGCTCGATGACGCACGGCCGGAACGGTCGGCCCTTGTCCTGGGTTCGCGCGGCGTCACGGCAACTGAGATATCACAGCTGGACTTGCGCGGGCTGCGTGTCGCTGTGCTCTCGGCGTGCGAGACGAGCCGTCGCGCAGAGCAAGGAGGCGCTGGGTTTGGCGAGTTGACTACCGCGTTTCTCCTGGCGGGTGCACAGGGTGTGGTTGGGACGCTGTGGCGCGCGGAAGACGCGTCGACGGCGCGATTTGTGGCATCGTTTTATCAGCGGATGGCGGTGTCGCGAGACGTGGCGCGTGCGCTACGGGATGCGCAGGTGGCGATGACAGAGCGGCCCCCGTGGGAGTGGGCGGCGTTTCGGTATGTAGTGCAGTAACCCGGTTCACGAGATGTACACACAGCATCGCCAACGATCGATTCGTTGTCGGCGATTCACCAACCACCTTAGGAGAGAAGCAAGTGTCTTTCATCCTCGAACTTTCGTTCAATGGCTTGATCCTGATCGACCAGCGCGGTGCGACTTCCGCCGACCCCGGTATACACTTGTTCATGCCCACGCATTCGACACATGTGGCCGAATTGTTCTTCGACAAGCAGTACAGTCACGGCGGCGCGATCTCCAAGCTCGTGCTGAATGCGGGGTACGATTTCTACTCTGCTGGATCGGGCGTCGTGCAGAGCACGGCTATCTTCGCGAGCCTGTCAGCAATCGAGAAGCGAACGCTGTCTGTCGACACCGGTTGGTTTGCCCCATCGCTCCCACGTGGCCTTAATGCACGCATTCGCCTGCCGCTCGGCAGTAGCCTTGTCCCCGACCGCACGACGGTTGATGTCGACCTCGAATTCACCAACGCAGCAGGCGCGACAACGCGCCAGACGCTTACCGAAACTGGCGTCTTTACCGCGACGGTAAACGCCACATGTCTGATGTTTGGTGCCCAGCAACTGTGCCCGGTGAACGGAGTGCTACAGTTGGGCCTTGTGCACCTGCCTGCGAGCAAACCGCCAGCGCTCAAACCGCCCTGTACGGTTCCACATCACCACATTCACGCGCTGTACGACCTGTTGGTACCGCCGGGGACGAAAGCCCCTGCTGGGCCTTCTGTCTACTTCCACAAGACTGTTGGCACGGCGCCCCCATTGGCAGCGCTGCGACGCGGCGGCGACCCTGCCCAATGCACTCCTGCGTTTATCTGATAAGGACGTGATTCGCGCTGGCGATCGTATGGACACCGCGGTATCCCCGCGTAGCTTTGGCTCCGCACCGGCCTCTTCGGCACGGTGCGAGCCTTGCTACGCCCTATGGCCGACACGACTCCGTTCGAACGACTCCTCCTCGACAACCTCTCCCGTGTTGACCGCACCACCGCCGTGGCGGCGCGTCGCTTTGGGTTGGGCGTTGACGAGACGGCGGACCTGATCGGATGGGTACGGTTGCGTCTAGTGGAAGACGACTATCAGGTGATCCGCGAGTTTCGGGGGGAGAGCGGTATCGGCACCTTCCTGACGGTCGTGATTACGCGGATGGTGCGCGACCACCTTATTCAGGAACGCGGGCGCTGGCGACCGTCGGCGCAAGCAATGCGGTCGGGTGCGGTAGCGGTGCGGTTGGAAACGCTAGTGTATCGAGCCGGTCATACGCTCGCCGAGGCCCTGCAGATCGTTCGGTCCGCGGGCGAAACGAAATTGACGGAGAAAGAGCTACGCGCGCTTTTTGCTTCGCTTCCGCACCGTGAACCCATGCGACCGCGTGCGGCCGGCGACGAACCACTGGCCTCGGTCCCCACGGACACGTTGGCAGATCATCGCGTGGTCGAGGGAGAAGCCGATGCCGAACGTCGTCATGTCTCCACACTGATGCACCAGTGGATGGAGCAACTGCCCACGGA
>JAYSVL010000478.1:0-3793 GCA_043718595.1 Gemmatimonadaceae bacterium | reverse complement strand
TGGGGGCCATCACCGACGCGACGGGCAAACAAACGTACGGTCTCTATGTGCTGGCCGTCGCGCTGTCATTCGGTGCCGCGCTCGTTTTACGCCGAACGCCGACACCGCTTCCATTGTCGTTGCAACGCTAAATCTCTGACGACCTATGTCCTCCTTCGGCGCGCTGCTCGCACCCCGACGCACTTCACTCCGGCCGATGTCGTCGCAGCCGTAGGTTGCCGACGAGCTATTTGCCCGCCAGCACTGAGTCGATGGTTGCGCGTACCTGGGTTGGCAGACTCGTACCACCGAGACGGTGCGACCCCACGAGCATGAGGGGAAGCGCGGACGCACCTTTCGCATCGAGCCAGTTGATGTCTGCCCGCACCTGACGCCACATGCGACGGCTGCTGGTGCACTCGCTCAGCACGCGACGATCGACGCCCGGCACGGACGCGAGAGAGTCGAGCAGTTCCGTTGCAGTCGCGCTGGCTGACCACTGCGCCTGCGATGCGAAGACGCGATCGACGGCCGGCCAAAACTGTCCCTGCGCCGACGCGCACATCACCGCACTGGCCGCGATGACGGCGTTCGCGTTGGCGCGCAGCGGGTAGTGCACAAACGTCACCCGCACCAGTCCACGATTCACGAATTCGTCGCGGATCATTGGCCACGTGTCCACGTACCAACGCTTGCATTCGGCGCACTGCAAATCACTGACGATAAAGAGGTCGACTTTCGCCGAGTCGGCACCCAACACGCGACCGCGATCGGCGGCGCGAAGCATGACGTCGGGCAGGGCAGCTTTCCGGTCGGGCGGCAGTCGACGCACGTCCACATCCGGAACGTCGGCGGCAGCGCCTGCAGTTGCGTCAGGCACGCCGCCATCGGCTTTCGCGGCGCGAGGGCGATCGGCGCAGGCAACGATCGCCAGCGTGAGCAGCAGAACGGAATGGTGACGAGGCATGCGCGGAAGGTATGAGCTACCGGCGGGTTACGCGACGCCTTGGCGTCTACGTATCGTTGGTGCGACATGCCCACAGCGCGTGTGGCGCCCGCAACCCCCATCCTGCTCGTCGTGACGAACTTGCCGCATCGATCGCCGAGGTACGTTCCGTTGCTCAGCATCGCCTGTGTCGGTGCGTGGCTCGCGGCCTGCAGCACCGATCGGCAAGCGACTGATCCGCAGCTGGTCACCCAGTGGATGCGTACGTCGCTCGCGTTTGTGCGCAGCGAGCGATTGGGTCCACCTGTGGCGTCGCGCATTTCGGCGTACAGTGCACTTGCTCTCTACGAAGGCTATGCGTCAGACCGGCGAAGCGCGTTGCGTTCGCTGGCCGGGCAGCTAAATGGCCTCACCACGTTGCCGAGTGTGGCAACAAAGGATGTTGACGGCGCAACGGTCGCCGCCGAAGCGGAGCGTGTGGTCGCCGATTCATTGTACCGCGATGGACTCGCGAGCACGCGCCGCACGATCGATTCACTGGCCACGGCGCAGATCCGCGCGCGAACCCTTGCAGGCGTTGGCGGTGACGAACGCGAACGTTCGGTGGCGCACGGTCGCGCACTGGGTCACGCCATCCTCGCGTGGGCGGAGGCCGACAGTTTTTTCGCGACGCGCGGGCGCCCGTACACGCCTCCAAATGCGCGAGGTTCGTGGAGCAACACCACCAATGTGGCGCAGTTTGTGCCGCAGTCGATCTCGGGCGAATCGGATCTCGTGCAGTTCACGAATCCGAACGCGCACGAAGATGTGGAGAACGCCACGTCGCGTGGCACGTTTGCCAATCGCCCGAAGCGTGAGGGACGCACAACACTGCCGACGTTCAATCCGACAAAACCCACGGAGCCATATTGGGGGCACCTGCGCACGTTTGCGGTGGCGGAGCGCGACGCGTGCGTGCCACCACCGCCGCCACCGTATGCCGAAGCGGCTGGTTCGCCATTCTGGAAAATGGGGAAGGCCTTCTACGATACTGTGCGCGCACTGACGCCGGAACAACGCACAGTTGCCTTGTTTTGGGCGGACAATCCGGTCGCCACCGGAACGCCGGGCTTTCACTGGATCAGTATCCTGAGCGCTATGGTGCAGCGACGTCAGCTGAGCGCCGAGCATGCCGCCGAAGCATACGCGCTCACCGCAATCGCCATTGCGGATGCGTTTATTGGCTGCTGGCGCGAGAAATACGCGTCGAACGTCGTGCGTCCAGTCACATACGTTCAGCGCGTCTTTGACAAGTCATTTCAGACCGTTATCCCAACGCCTCCGTTTCCTGAGTACACGTCGGGACACTCCGTGCAGTCGGCGGCCGCTGTTGAGGTGCTGATCGCGCTGCTTGGCGACACCGTCGCCTTTGTGGACTCCACGCAGGTTGATATCGGACAACCGGCGCGACCGTTTGCGTCGTTGCGCGCGGCGCTTGATGAAGTGTCGGTGTCCCGCGTGTACGCCGGCGTGCACTACATGCCTGCAGTGACGCTCGGCCTCACGCAGGGTCGGTGCATCGGGCGCACGGTGCTGCGCAAGCTCGTGACGCGGCGGGCGTCGTGAGGTGGCGTTCGCTGTGAGGCGACGCCTCCCGCGCCGACCACGCTGTCTCAAGGAGGAGACGCTGTTGCGGATCGCTCTCGCGTGGTGCGCGCTGCTGTCGATGGCCTGCGCGACAACGCCGCCGGACACGACGTGGCATATGGAGCAAGGTTACCGCTGGCGTGCACTGAACGTGGTGACACGCGGCCGGGCAGGTTTTCAGCAATTGACCGCGTCGTCCAGCGGCATATCGCACGCGAATACCATCGACGAAATACGCGGCCTCGATAATCGTGGCCTGTTGAATGGGGCAGGCGTTGCCCTTGGTGATGTCGATGGTGATGGGTTGCCTGACGTTTTTCTCGCGTCGCAGGAAACGCCGAGCGCGCTATACCACAACGATGGCGCGATGCATTTCACTGACGTCACGGCGGCGAGTGGACTTACGCTGGTCGGAGTCGCGACGACGAGCGCGGTGCTCGCTGATGTGGACGGCGACCGGGATCTGGATCTGTTGGTCGGCACGTTTGGCGGGCCTGTCATGCTCTTCGTCAACGATGGCCGCGGCCATTTTCGCGATGCGACGGCGGAGAGTGGGCTGGTTGGTGGCTATTTCGCGACCACGATGACGCTCGCCGACGTGGACGGTAACGGCTCGCTCGATCTCTACGTGGCGACCTATAAAACGAACAATGCGCTTGATGTGTATCCGCCGCAGGCGCGTGCCTTCGATCAGGTGCTCACGACGGTCGGCGATTCTGTCACAGTGGTCTCCCAATGGCGAAAGGAATACCGCGTCGAAGCGCGATCGGACCTTGGCGGGTACATGCGATCGCAGCGTGCGGAGCCTGACCTGTTCTTTCTCAACGATGGCGCCGGCCACTTCACCCGGACACCGATGACGGGCGCGCGCTTCCGCGACGAGCGGGGCGTACCGCTCACCAGCGAGCCTGACTACTTCACACTGGCAGCCCGGTTCTACGACGTGAATGCCGACGGCGCGCCAGACCTGTACGTCTGCAACGACCTCGAAGATCCAGACCAGTTCTGGCTCAATGATGGTGTCGGGAACTTTCGCCTCGCACCGCAGATGGCGCTGCGCGCGACTAGCAACACCTGCATGTCGGTGGACTTCGCTGACGTGAATCGCGATGGCCACGTGGATTTCTTCACGACCGATATGCTGTCGCTCACGCGAGAAGCGCAACAACGACAGATCCCAACGCACACGCCGCTGCAAAAGCCTGTGGGGCGCTCGCCGGAGCGCACGCAGTGGATGCGGAA
>JAYSVL010000477.1:0-3799 GCA_043718595.1 Gemmatimonadaceae bacterium | reverse complement strand
GCTCTGCAGTAGCCCGACCAGCCGTCCGTCGCGCGCGACGCGGAAACTCACCACAACGACGTGGCGATCCGGCTGCGAAAACTGTGATACCCCCTGACTGGTGAACGTCCACTGCTGTCCGAGGACGTCGCTGGCCGAGATGACGTCGCCCGTGCGCACGTTCTGCGTCAGCACACTCGAGAGACGCAGCGCCGCAAAGGCAACGCACGCCAGGAGCACACCGACCTGCACCACGTAGCCACCGTACCGACGACGATCGGCGATGATGAGTTGCCTCAGCGCACGGATCAACGATTCGTCGTGGATGCGCCGGCGGGCGCGCGCAATCGAGACCGTGTCGTGCACAACGACCGCGAGGTAGGTCAGCAGCGCGCCCAGCGCAATCAGGACATACACGTCTCGGACGCCGAGGACCCACAGTAGCATCGCGCTCACTCCGCCGAGCGCGACCGGAACCCGAGCACGCGCGCGCAGCACAGGCCATGACGCGCGCCGCCACGCAACGAGCGGCGCGATGCCGGTGACGAGCATCCACACCACTCCAAGTGCCGCAAGCGCGATAGTCGACGTTGGTGTGCGAAGCACATCCGAGACCGCCAGGCGTGTTTCGCTGCCGCCGAACGTGGCAACGATCAACGCAGACAGCATCACGAGGCCCGCCGCAACGCCAGTCGCCGATAGACACCACAACACACCTTCGCGATTGCGCCAGCCCGCAAGCGGAGCGCTCGACGCCGTAGGTACGCGCAGTGCGACCGACACCAGTAACGCCGACAGGACCAGCACCGATGCCAAAATCCACCGGTCGTGCGCCGACGCTGATGAGTCTCCGGGGCGCACAAATGCGGCAATTATTGCGAATGGAAATGTGGCCACGCCGATTGCCAGATTCCATCGCACCAACTGCGCCCGTTTTTCGAGCACGACGATGGAGTGGAGCAGTGCCGACGCCGCGAGCCACGGCAGTACGGACACGTTGTCAATCGCATCCCACGCCCATTCGCTGGCGCCACCGCGCTCGCGATATGCGGAGTGCATGCCAAGGGCCATCCCGGCCGTCAATACGCACCACGCCACCATCGTCCAGCGCCGAATTAGTTCGATCGACGATGTTTCCACACGACGTGACGCGAGCGCAACGAGCGACACCGCGAACGGAATCGATGTCGCCGCCAAACCAAACAAGAGCAACGGCGTATGCAGTCCTCGACCGAGCTGTTGCAGTGTTGGCTCGAGGCCTCGTCCGTCGAGCGGCGTCCAATCCAGGCGCGCATACGGATTCGCACCGAAACACATCACCAGGAGAGCGCACAGGCAGACCGCAGCAAGCGTTCCGGTCACCCAGGCTGTTTCTCGCTGTCGTGGGCGTTTCGCGGACCACACGGCGAACGCCGCGTACAGCGAGAGACACAGCGTCCACCACAGTAGTTTGCCGGCCGTGTCCGCCCAAAGTGCGATGCCGAGATAGCGCGCCGACAGGTTCGTCGTGATGTGCATCGCGACGAGCAACAATGACAGATCGCGTGCGAAGAGCGCGCTCCAGATGCCGATCGTCGCGGCAGCAAGACACGCGCACGTGGCGTACATCGCTCGTTCACCACTTTGCACAAGGTCCACACGATGCTGCGCCGCGCCGACGAACGACACGGTTGTGCTCCACGCTGCCATCAATAGTGCGACCCACAGCGCCAACTCACCGACATACGTCACGCGACAAACGGCGGCTGTACCACGCCGCGATCGGTGATGTAGCTGCTAACCAGGTCGCGCGGCGTGATGTCAAACGCGGGATTCCACACACTGGCGTGCGGTGGCAGTAGCCCAAGTTCATCGGCGCTGCGATACTCAATTGGAATCGCAGCGCCATGCGCAGTCTGCGGATCAATCGTGCTCCATGGCGCCGCCACGTGGAACGGAATGCTGTGCGCGTGGGCAGCGAGCGCCACGCCATACGTTCCAATTTTGTTTGCCACATCCCCATTGGCAGCAATGCGATCCGCGCCGACAATCACCAGATGCACGGCGCCCGATCGCAACAACGACGCCGCAGCACCATCGGGCAGTACGGTCACTGGAATACCGGCGCGTCCAAGCTCCCATGCCGTCAATCGCGCGCCCTGTCGCAGCGGGCGTGTTTCGTCCGCATACACATGCACCCGTCGACCAGCCGCGTGTGCGGCGTACACGGGCGCGAGTGCCGTTCCACTTCCTGCGGTCGCGAGTGCACCCGCGTTGCAATGCGTGAGCACGTTGGTGCCATCAGGGAACAACGGAAGCCCGTGCCGCCCGATCGCCAGGCACATCGCGATGTCCTCGCGCAAAATGTCATCGGCCTCGGCGCGCATTGCCTCAAGCAGCTGCGCGTTTGACGCACGTTCGGCACAGGCGCACATGCGCGTGACCGCCCACGCCAGATTGACCGCCGTTGGTCGTGCGGACACAAGTTGCGCGGCGAAGATCGGCAGCAGTTCACGCGCACGCTCAGCATCATCATCGGCCGCGTGCCCGAGTGCAACGACGAGGCCGATCGCCGCAGCGACGCCGATGGCCGGCGCACCACGCACCGCTAGCGTGACGATGGCATCGACAACCTCGTTGATGGCGCGCAGATCGCGCACGACCTCGTCGCGCGGCAACCGTCGCTGATCGAGGATGCGAAGGGCGTGGCGACGCGGTGACCAGCCCACGGCAGGAGTAGGGAGCACGTCGACAACGTAGCGCAGCGAACGGCGGAAGTCAGCGCGCGACACGCGTGTCGACGCTACGTGCGACCGACGGCGCAGTGAAGCTTCGCTAGATTTCGCTGAGTGGTCGTCGGTCGATCGTTTGACGCGCCCAGTCGTGCACCCCTTCCTTCGCCTGCCCGGATGTCGCATGGCCTATGAGTTCCTGACGTTCGTCGTCGCTGACCGCATCGCTACCATCACCGTCAATCGCCCTGACAAGCTCAACGCGCTGAACGATGCGACCATCGCTGAACTTGGCGTCGCGATCGACGAGGCCGTTGCGCGTAATGATGTGTGCGGTGTGCTGTTGACTGGTGCCGGCCGAGCCTTCGTGGCCGGTGCAGACATTTCAGAGTTGGCGGGTCAAACGCCGTTGAGTGCGGTGCAGCGTGCGCGCGCCGGTCAGGTCATCTTTCGACGCTTCGAAACATCGCCGAAGCCGACCATTGCCGTGATCAACGGATTTGCCCTCGGCGGCGGTTGCGAATTGGCCATGGCCTGTCATGTGCGCATTGCCAGTGAGCACGCCAAACTCGGACAGCCGGAGGTGAAGTTGGGCATTGTGCCGGGCTACGGCGGAACGCAGCGGCTGCCGCGGCTCGTCGGGCGCGGTGCGGCGCTTAAGCTCTTGCTGACCGGCGAAATGATCAACGCGGGCGAGGCATTTCGGCTCGGATTGGTCGACCAGGTGGTCGCCGACGACGCGTTACTTGAGACGGCTACCGCACTGATGCGGGCGATGCTCGCCAACGCACCACTGGCACTGGCCGGATGTATTGAGGCGGTGAACCGAGGCGCGGCCCTGCCGATCGATGAGGCATGTCGCATCGAGTCGGATCAATTTGGCACGCTCTCCAGCACCGACGACATGCGTGAAGGCATGCAGGCGTTTCTCGAAAAGCGCGCGCCCGTGTTTGTCGGTCACTGACCCACTGCTTGACGCGAACACAACGACCACATGCTCGCGCGTTTGATCGCTCGCGATTTCCGCAACGTCGCGCATCTGGATCTCGCGGTGCCGACGACCGGTCTCGTGATCATCGGCGAGAATGGGCATGGCAAAACCAGCCTGC
>JAYSVL010000476.1:0-3806 GCA_043718595.1 Gemmatimonadaceae bacterium | reverse complement strand
CACCCGTTTCGCCGACGCCTTCGTCATCGGCCGTTACTTCCGGCGCTATGGCACGCATCGTCGGTGAAGCGTTTGACAGTGTTGCCATGCAACCGCTCGCGGGCGCCGTCGTTCAGCTGGTGTCCGTCCGTGATCCATCGCAGATCCGGTCCGCCACGACCGGGATGAGCGGAAGGTTCGCCTTCGATTCGATCGCCTTTGGGACATACCTCCTCGGGTTGATACACGATCGGCTCGACACGCTCGGTATCGAGGGCCCGCTGCATCGAGTCGACGTACAGAACGCGGACGATGTTGACGCTCGTCTCGCCATCCCGTCGGTCGCCACGATCATCGCGCAACGGTGCGGCCCTGCGCCAACAGGTCAGACCCCGTCGATGTTTGTCGGCGTGGTGCGCTCGGCGCTCGGACCAATACTCACCGAGCGGGCCCGCGTGCGTGCGCAGTGGACGGAATTGCTCGCCAGCTCCAGCGGGATCGAGCGACGGAATCCGTCGCGATTCATCGAGGCGACCGAGTCCGGGTTCTTTGCGATTTGTGGTGTGCCGACCGACGGGCCAGTCATTGTCCGTGCGTTCGCGGGTGCGGATTCGAGCGGGGTCGTGGAACTGGCCGTACCGCGCAACGGCTTACTGGTGCGCGATCTGTACGTAGGCCCGGCCGAATGGGTGAATCGAATGGATCCGACGTCCATCAGGACGGTGAGAGTCTTGCGCGGAAACGGGCGATTGCTGGGCTATGTGCGCACCGAAGATGGGAGGCCGCTTGCAGGTGCACGCATCGGGCTCTGGGACGCTCCGGCCGACACCACCAACGTTGACGGGCAGTTCGCGCTGCAACGACTGCCAACTGGCACCTACACGCTCGAAGCGCGCGCCCTCGGCTTTCAGGTGGCGCGCAAGACGGTCGATGTCTTCGAGACCGCTGCTGCACTGCTGGACGTCGTGATGGACCCGCTCGCACCCGTACTCGACGCCGTCAAAGTCAAAGCACGCGCTGATGCCGCGGCGGTGCCGCTCGCCGACTTTGAACGACGGAAGAAGGGTGGCTTCGGACACTTCATGGACGAGGCGCAGATCAGGAAGCGCGCCGCATTGACGACCGCCGACTTGTTTCGTGCCACGCCGGGGATGACCATCATGCCCGGCCCGGAGAGCGGCGACAAGGTCCTCATGCGCAACGCCGCGAGCGGCGGCTCCTGCGTGCCGGCCGTGTTCCTGAACGGAATGTTGGTACCGACCGACGGCAGCCTCGACGCCTTCGTCAATCCCAGCGACGTGCGCGGTATCGAGGTGTACGCGCGCACGAGTGTGCCGCTGGAGTTTCAGTCGCGCAACGAGTGCGGTTCGCTGGTGTTGTGGACGGGCTCGCGACGCACACAGGCGAAGCGATGACCGATTCGAGAGGTGGCGAACGCGGAACGGCGCTGCCCAGCGACCCTATCGCGATGTTGAACGAACTGCAACAGGCCGGTGCTGGCCTCACCGCGGCAGCCGCCGACGCGTATATGGCCGAAGTTCGTGTAGCTCGCAAAACATGGCGAAGCAAGGGATTGGTCTTGTCGCCAGCGATCTGATTGCGCGGCTCGGCCTTTCTACGAGTCGAGCATCCCAAGCGTCGTGCGCACACGATTCATGTCAAACCGTTCATCTGCCGGTAGCTTCCCTTCAAAATGTTCGAACTCTTTCAGCAGTAGCTCGAGTTCCCCTCGTGATTTCGCCGATGCAGCCGCCTCGCGAGGCGTGAGCCCACCGAGGGCCGGGATGTGCTCATCAACCCACGACTGCATGTGCGACTCCTTCATCTGACGCGCGACCGCCTTGAGTTCAGGCGGCATCGACCGCGTCGCTCCGGCTTTCACTCCCACAGCCGTCTGTGAGACCAGTTGTGCGGGACTGGACTCGTCCCGTATGCGATGCGCCACCAAGTCACCCAGATGCGTCTCAATCGCGACGCGTAACGCGTTGGCCCGTTGCATTGAGTTCGCTTCCGCCTTGAGACGCGTTCCCTTGACCACGAGCGTCCCAACGACCGTGTTGTCCCACGATGCATGTGTCGCATTGCCGGGTTTGGTCACGGTGATGACCGTTTCCCCTCTCGCGACCTCGGGCTGGCCGCTGCCGGGAAAAGACGCAAGACGTGCGACCACGTCGCGACGATTCCTTTCGGCAAAATCGAAGTGATCGGTCGTCAGCATCATCAAATCGCCATCCGTGTTTTGCATGACGGGCATAGCAGTCGCGCTATCCCTGTCGTAGAGGGCCATCCACCAACCATCAAGCAGCCCTCGCTGAAAATTGAGATCGCGCAGTTTGGCCTTCGCGACCGGTTTGGTGCGCACGCGACAAAACTGTTTCATCTCGCGCACCACTCTGTCCGTTTCGCGTGGCGTCAACACCTGCGGGTGTAATCCGCCCAGCAACGACACATCGCCACACGTGACGACGCGTCCAAGCATTCCGTCGCGGACCACGACATCTTTTGTCACCGCCACGTCATACACGAAGCGCTGTTCGCCAGTGAGCAGGTCAGTCAACCCCAGTCCCACGCCGGGCCGTACTTCACGTACCTCCCACACGGAAAGCCAGGCCTCAACCTGCGCGACAAGTAATTCGCGCAGTTCTGGCGGGAGCTGAGAGCCACGCTCGGCAAGCACGAGCGATGCCATTGACTCGCCGTCATTGCCAACGGGAAAGTGATAAAATGACCATGGAATGATGAGTTGCAACTCGTCGTCGTCCGGTGCTTCCGCGTCGTCTCCAGCGTAGCCGTCCAGTGCATCGCGAAACCACTCGATGTCGTAGTTCTCAATGGCGAAGCGTCTCAACGCCTCGTCGAGCGTGGCATCAAGTCGTATGAGTGCATGCGCACGCGCAACATTCGGGTCCGCAGCGACGCTCATCGTCAACAGGGCACCGTGACATCGTTTGTACTTCTTGCCGCTCCCACAGGAGCAGAGGTCGTTTCGGCCGATGGACATGGTGCGCACGTAGAGGGGGATCAGGAATGCTCACGGCAGCTTACCTCAGAAGGGCCTGCACCGACAGCGTGGGACCGCCCGCGAGCAAAGATCAGGCCGCCGCACGATTGAAATTCCCACCGCGACGCTTAAAGTCATCGTATGAGCCGCTTACGCGCGGGCACAACGTCGGGTCACAACGAGCGCCCAGATAGAGCGCGCGCCGTCCGCATGATGGTGACGTTGCTCGTGTGCGTCTGCGCTGCGCCAGCGCATGCGCAGCGTCCAATACCACCCGTTTTGCCGACGCCATCACCTGCGAGTGCTGTCCCACGAGCGACCGCACGCGTGGTGGGTGAAGTGTTTGACAGCATCGCGATGCAACCTCTCGCCGGCGCGATCGTGCAACTCGTGTCCATCGCCGACCCGTCGCGGAGCAAGTCGGTGACGACCGGCGTGAGCGGCACGTTTGCCATCGACTCCGTTGCTCTTGGCACTTACGTGCTCGGCTTTTTGCACGACCGCCTCGATACCTTGGGTATCGACGGACCACAGTATCGTGTCGAGTTGCAGTCGGCGACTGACGTCGAGGCGCGACTGGCCGTGCCATCGGCCGCAACGATCATCACTGCGCACTGCGGCCCCTCACCACCGGGCCAGACATCGTCGATGTACCTCGGAGTAGTACGGTCGGCGCGCGGAGCCGCGGTCGTCGAGGGTGCGCGTGTCCGCGCCCAGTGGCACGAAGTTGTCGTTGGTCCACGAGGTATTGAGCGACGAGATCCCGTGCGCTTCGTTGACGCCAGCGCCGCTGGATCGTTTGCATTTTGTGGTGTGCCAACGGACG
>JAYSVL010000475.1:0-3806 GCA_043718595.1 Gemmatimonadaceae bacterium | reverse complement strand
GCATCCTCAGTCACTGCCGCTTCCCGATCAACTCCGGCATGCTCGAAGGGTGCAACAACAAGATCAAAGTCCTCAAACGCGTCGCCTACGGCTATCGGGATGATGCGTACTTCTTCCTCAAAATCCGCGCAGCGTTTCCCGGAATTCCCGGATGAACCTTTTTTTGTTGTTGTTGATTCGCGTGGTTTTCGCGTAATTCGCGGCCCGCAGTTCGCTGTTTGCCCGATTCGCGGCCCGCAGTTCTCGGTGTTCGTGCAATTCGCGGCTTAGGGTACGACGCCCTTGTCCCAGACGAAGCGTCGGAGGAATGCGCCCATCTTGTCGAACGTGTCGATCCAGTTTTTATGCAGCATCGACTCGTGCAGGTCGTCCGGTACCACAATCAATTCGTGGTAGATGTTGCGGGCGCGAAGGAGTTGCACGAGGCCAACCGTTTGTGCGAAGTCCACGTTGCGGTCATCGTCTCCGTGTACGAGAAAGACAGGCGACTTCCAGGTGTCAATCGCCGAGACTGCGGATGACTTGAAGGCGAGATTCGCGGTATCGAGCACGTTACCGTACAGGTGCACGCCCGCCAGATCGGCGCCGGCGACAAAAATGTCGGAGTTGCGCGCCAGCGCCTGCGCCGTGAGCAGCCCGCCGTACGACAAGCCCCAAATGCCAATACGCTTCGTGTCCACGTCAGGGCGCTGCTGCAAATACTTCGCGCCGGCGAGCACGTCCTGGTATTCGGAGTTGCCTCGTGCATTGGTATTCGCGGCATTCCGAAAACTCTTTCCATAACCAACGCCGCCGCGATAGTTGATCGACAGCACGATGTAGCCCTGCGACTGCAACCACTGATTGTACGCGTACGCCCAGTGGTAGAACTGCATGTAGTGATAGCCCGGCAACATCTGTCGGGATGGTCCCCCATGCACAAACACAATCGCCGGTCGTTTTTCACCAGCACGCATGTCCTTCGGCATGAATAGCTGGTTGTGTACCTCCACGCCGTCAGCCGCTTTTGTCATCACGATCGATGGTTCAACGTGTGCCGCTGTCGGGAAGTCCGCACCAAGTTTCGGGAACACCACCTTCGGTGCAGCGCCGCTCACTGGCACCACGCCAATCGATGCTGGTGTGCGTGCGTCAAAGTAGATCACGGCCACCTGTTTGCCCGACGCCAGCGGCTGCGGTGATGTCTCAATGCCGCGACCGGTTGAGATCTGTATTGGCGTGCCGCCCGCCACAGGCACCGACCAGATGTGCCGTCGTTCGATGTCGCTGGCGTTCGTGCAGTAGAAGAGCGTGCGACCGTCCTTCGAGAGCGCGACCGACGTCGCGTCCTCAATGATGCCATCGGTTGTCGTTAACCGGTTTGGCGTTCCGCCGGCAATGGGAATCGCATACCACCGTTCGAAGTCGTCGCGCGGCACATTCACCGGCAGGATGACGTGATCGCCGGCCCACACCATGTTGTTCGCGCTCGTAAACACACTGTCGCGCGGGGCGTTGTGCCAAAACTCCTTCGCATCGCCCGTGGTCGCATCAGCAACCATCAATGACAGCGTATGTCCACCGGTAAATGTCGCGGTGTAGAATCCCGGCGACCGGCGCAGCGAGCCGCGTAGTGTTGTGTCGGCGACGGGTGCTGCACCTCGTCCACCACCTCCACCAAACCCACCGCCGCATCCATTCACCACCAGTCCACGCGCCGCTGCGGCGTTGCTTGCCGGTCCCGCCGGATTGCCAATACCGCCTTGTCCGTTTTGTGCTTGTGCGCCGAACGGTGTTCCCGGTCGACGGTAGAACGCGAGTCGTTTGCTATCAGCAGACCACGTCGGACCACCATCGCAGTCCACGCTCGGTGAGACATACGTCACCTTGCGGCGCGGCACATCGTACACGGCAACAAAAGCATGATTCTCTCGCTCACTGACGAACGCGATTTTGGATCCATCAGGTGACCAACTCGGGCTGCCGTTGCGCCCCCATTCACGGATGAATGGTACGCCTCCGGTATCCATCGCCGTTCGTGCTCCGCCGCGCGCTGTCGCCGCACGATAGATCTGACCGTCCTTCACGTACAGCACGTAACGACCGTCAGGCGACAGCTGCGGCGCTCCACCCACGGCCACGCGCCATGCCGGTCCGCCAGTCGCGCGCACGGCCCAGATCGCACGCTCCGCGCCATCGGGATCATGTGACGGATTGGCGACCCAATCAAACCGATTCGGCGCCGATCCGCGCACAAACACAATCATCGAACCGTCGTCCGAGATCGACACGTTCGTCAGGTCGGTCCCGTCGTCGGCCGTAAAGTTGGTGACGCGTGTGGCGGCGAATGTCGGCGCGGTCGCCGTGTACACGTTGCGCATGCCGCGATCGTACACCATCCACGCGATCCGATCTGCCTTCCGCGCTGAAACGAGCGACAGCGGCGACGCCGGCGACAGGAACTGCGCGACTGACGGCGCGGACTGTGCGCACAACCTTTCTGTCACACAAGCGGATGATAGACCACTGACCAGCGCGCAGATGGTGGCGCTCGGTGCGCGGTTGAGGAACGAAAGTACGTTCACGGGGCCTCGGGCAAGCGACTTGGGGAGGGCGAGCAACGGCGCAGGTGATGCGACGCGAGTGCTGGAAGAGCGTACAGCGTCGGACGCCACTCGGCCAGCTCGCGGTCAACAGAAGGCCCGCCTCTCGCAGCGAGACCTACTGCCCGCCCGCAATCGACGCGCTCCTGCCACACTGGCACAGCCCTGCCATTCCCGGCATCTTTGTGGTCGCGGCCGACTTGGCCGCACCGACCCTGATTGAGGCCCCATGACCGACGAGCACGAAGGCGATTTGCAGCGCACGCCCCTGCACGATATCCACGCCGCGCTAGGGGGGAAAATCGTCCCGTTCGCCGGTTTTCTCATGCCCGTGCAGTACGCCGGCGGGATCACGGCGGAACACAAGGCCGTGCGCGAGCACTGCGGCATGTTTGACGTGTCGCACATGGGTGAGGTTGAGGTGCGTGGCCCCGACGCGATGCGATTTGTGGCGTCGGTGACAAGCAATGATGTGTCCGCGTTGCAGGTGGGCCAGATCCACTACACCACGCTGCTGCGCAGTGACGGCACCATTGTCGACGACTTCCTCGTCTATCGATTTGTCGATCGGCTGTTGCTCGTCGTGAACGCGAGCAACCGTGCCAAGGACGTCGCGCACCTGCGTGCACACATGACGGGATACAACTGCACACTCGTCGACCGGTCTGACGAATACGCATTGCTGGCGGTACAGGGACCTGACGCGCCCGCGATTGTACAATCGTTGTCCGACGTGCCGCTCTCGGGCGTCAAGTACTATCGATTTACCGAAGGGCACGTGGCCGGAGTGCCATGTATCATTTCGCGCACCGGATACACCGGCGAGGATGGTTTTGAGTTGTACTTTGACGCGACGCGCGCCGTGCACGTGTGGGAAAGCATCATGGCAACCGGTCGCGTTACACCGTGCGGACTTGGTGCGCGCGACACGTTGCGTTTGGAAGCGGGGTTGTGTCTGTACGGCAACGAACTGGATGACCAGACGACGCCGATCGAAGCCGGTTTGTCTTGGTTGGTAAAGTTAGGCAAACCCGAATCATTTCTTGGTCGCGACGTGCTCGCGCGTCAACAGGCCGAAGGCACCGATCGTCGCCTGGTGGGCTTCACCATTGACGAGCGCGCCATTCCGCGACACGGCTACGGCGTATCATGCGGCGGTGTGCATGTCGGTGATGTCTGTAGCGGTACCATGAGTCCAACACTCGGCGCACCCATCGGCACGTG
>JAYSVL010000474.1:0-12006 GCA_043718595.1 Gemmatimonadaceae bacterium | reverse complement strand
GCGCACTTTGTTCGGCGGTAAAGGTTGGCCGGCGCCCGACGCCAGAGAACACGTTGCGAGCCCGGTCAGTAACACGACCATTCAGTGCGCCGGTAGAGTCGCGATCGAACGTGCCGCCGGGAGGGTTCGGCGTCTCGCGTGTCACACGGGCGAGTTCCAGCGCCTTGCTGTTGTAGAACGACGTGTGTCCACCGCGATGTCGCACGACCACTGGGTGCTCCGTGGAGACCAGATCGAGATCACGCACATTGAGTGGGCGCTTGTCCGTAAGCTTGGTGTCGTCGTGGAAATACCCTTCGACCCACGTGCCAGACGGGAGTTCACGCGCCCGCGCCTTGAGCTTGTCGATGATGCTGCCAATCGTGACAAACTCGACCTCGAACGGATTACCGACCAGCACCTCGTACAACAGCGTGCTGCCCCCGGCGTGATTGTGGCAGTCGATGAACCCCGGGACAACGGTCATCTGTTTCGCATCGAACAACTGCGACTGCTTTCCCGCCAGCGCTCGCATCTCCGCGCTCTTTCCAATCGCGATAAACCGTCCGTTCTTAATGGCGAAGGCATCGGCGCGCGGCAGGGCTGGAAACATCGTGTACACTCTCGCGTTGTACACCACGAGATCCGCATCTGCGGCACGCAAAGAACTCGTCGATGCACGCATCTCGCGCACCCACGGCGGCGTCAGCATGGCGGCAAGCCCAACGGCCGAGAGGCCGAGGAAATCTCTACGGTTTCGGTGATCGTTCATAGTTTCTCTCCAGGTGTTTGCAGTTCTCCGCGTCTCCGCGTCTCCGCGTGCTCCCGCAGTTCTCCGCGCCCCCGCGTGATCCCGCAGTTCCCCGCGTGACCCCGCAGTTCTCCGCGTGATCATTTACCCCGCGCCTCAATCTCGAACAACTTCGGCCAGTACTTACCCGTCACGGCCACCGTCTTCGCCCGCGCATCCCACGCGATCCCATTCGCCACCCCTCCGCGTGCGGCGACGAGACTGCGCTCCTCCGCCGTCAACAATTGTGATAGGTCGATCCAGCCGAGGACGTGCCCCGTGGCAGGATCGATGCGGGCGATGAGATCCGTCTTATACACGTTGGCCCACAGCTCGCCGCGCACCCATTCCAGTTCGTTCAGCATTGGCACGTCACGACCCGACTCGGTCACGGCAATACGACGCACGACACGAAAACTGTCTGCCGCAATGACGCGAATGGTGTTCGTGCCATCGCTCAGGTACAAGTGCGTGTTGTCCGTCGTCAGTCCCCAACCTTCGCCCTCGTACGTCATGCTGCCAATCAGCGCCAGCGACCGCGCATCGTAGATGTAGCCGCGACCGTGCTGCCATGTCACTTGGTAAATGCGGTCACCAAGCTTGGTAATGCCCTCGCCAAACTCTGACAGCGGGAGCGCCGTCTTCTTCACCACTGCTCCAGTCGTCTTGTGCACCTCGCGCACATCGGACTTCTGAATTAAGCCGCTACTTTCGAGTAGCCGATCACCGTCGAACACGAGACCTTGCGTGTACGCGAACGCGTCATGCGGGAACGCACGCAGTGCGCGCGCCATGACACGTGGTGTCGCACTGTCAAACGGTATTGCTGGTGGCGCAGCGTCGGCGTTTGTTGGCGGCGCAACGGTCCGCATGCCCGGAGGCAGCGCCACTGGTTGCTGCGTGCTGTCGCTGGACGACCCACACCCAACCAGCCACACGCTCAGGCTGACGAGCATGTAGCGCGCCGCGCGCGATGCGACCACGACAATCACGGCGGCATCCCGAACGGCTGTTCGGTCACGATTGCACGCCACGCTTTTGCAACCCGTTCCGAGAGCAACCACGCGGTCGGCACACTCGGCGCCTTTCCATCACCGACTGGCGTAAACGTGTGGGCTTTCAGATCACCGACGAAACCGTTGCGTTCAATCAGGGCACGGAGTGAGCCGCCGTCACCGCCCGTTCGGATCGCGAGCACGTCTTCGAAGAACACCAGAGCGACGTCGCGCGAACGTCCCACGATATGCCCCGCCGATGGTTCGTCGGCGAGCGCCCACAACGCGCCGGCGCGACGATTGACCGCGAACAGTCCAACAATCGTGTTCGTCCGGAACTCCAGATCCCGGCCTCCAGTGAACAGTACACCGGGCACGCTGCGCGCAGCGGACGACACAAGCGCCGTATAGTAGATGCCGCCCTTATTGACCACGAAGGCCAACACACGCTCTGGCTTCCACGCGACAAACTCGTAGTTGAACTGGCCGCCGGCCGACATGCCCCACAGCAGCAACGGTGCGGTGGCGACTTCCGGATGTGACGATTGTTGTGCGAGCGATCGCAACGCATCGAGCAATGCCTGGCCCGACCCCTTTGACACGTCCACGTACTCCTTGATAAACCCCTGATCGTGCTTCTTGTCGGTGAGCTGACTCGCGACCAGCGCGAGGTGATGTCGCGTCGCAAACTGTCGCCAGACGCTGTCCGCGACCGCCTCGCGTCCATCACCGTTGGAGCCAGGCGTGAGCACAACCACGCCTCGCACCGCAGGAGACGCCGGTGGGAGCCACAGCCGAAACGCAGCCTTGTCGAAGTTTGCGCCGGGCGGGATGACCACGTCGAACGTGGAACCGGGTGTCGATTGAGCGCCGACCGTGCTCATGCTGGTCGCCGCAAGCAGCAACGCGGCCGCACTGACCACGCGAACGGGAAGACGACGCGACATGGGAGGACCAAAGGAGGAGCGGAGTCCGCGAGTTACGCGTTCCTCCCCCAACACTCCACCTCGTTACTCGTCGCGCAAGGGGCGTGCTGTTAGCCCGACAGTGCGGCGATCGCCCCGGCAAGGAACTCTGCGCGCCACTGTTCGAGCAAACGAGCCGCGATGCCGGTCGACACTCCCAACTGCTCTGCGCTCTCACCCTGCAACAGCCGCAACACCAGTGCGCCTTTCGACTCGGCCGTCATCGGGCCACCGTCCGTCAGTGAGCGCTGCAGTGCGGCGTTCCACGATTCAGAGACAAATGCGTGTCGCACCGCAGTCGGGGACTGCACAGCCGACACGAAGAGCGGCGTGTTGCCTGTCGCCGGTACCGACGATGGTGTGCTGGTGTGCGACGTCGCCGGTTGACGGCGCGCGTCGATCGCCCGCACCACGGTTGACGCGATCAATTCAACGTATCGTCCGGTCTCACGATCCGGGTTCGGTTCTGGTGGCGTGCGATCGCAGTACACGCAGCCCGCCAATTTCCCGCCAACGACGATGGGGAACAGCCCGAACTGTGTCACACCAACCGTCGCTGCCCAGCGTTGCTCACCGGCGGACATCGCGCGCGTGGTGGGCAGGTACAGCGGATGCCGTTGCAACACTGCCGCGGCGATCGGTCCGCCCGTTGGCGAGAGCGGCAAATCAAACTGCGGTAACAGTGCCTCCACGCCAACACCCAGTCCTGAGCGCGCGCGCATGCGTGTACGATCCGCGTTCACCACACAGGCAACGACTCGATCGAACGGGCCGCCGCGCAACACCGCCTCCAGCGCGAGGAGCAGCAGCGGGCCGAGTTCACGCTCACCCGCAGGATCAATGCGACTCTCAAGCTCCGCACGCAACTTCTCGCGCAATTGCGCGGTGCCCAACAACGCGGGCGCTGCACTCTCAACGGCCTGCCATTCGCCGGTGTCCAACGGTGCCACACCAAGTGCAGTGCACGCGGCATCGGACAGTTGACGCATGCGCAATCCGCTGAGCGACACGCGCGCACTGATGAACACTTCACGCGTTTCCCGGAGTGCCGACTCGACAATGTCGCGCACCTGCTCGCGCGTCAGACGCAACCGCGGTCGATAGCGCGCCAACAACTCGTCGAGCGCCTTGTGCGGATCACCGTCAAAGTCGCGTCGATAAATCGTGTTCGTCAGCTCATGGCTAAACGCGGTGATCGTCCCCGCCTCCGAGCGCCCGACTGCACTCATCGAGCGAATGCCGACGAGCACCGATTCCGGCATGCCCCATCGCCGCGACATGGCTTCACCCAGCTCTTCGTAATGAAAGCCAAGAATACTGTGCGCGGCCGCCGCCTCGGTTTTCGACTCGTCACGCGCCATCGCGCGTATCGCGGCGTAATCCGCGGGAAAGTGGCAGGCAACGAGCACTTCGCCAAGGTTCCGGAACATGCCACACAAGTGGGCTTCTTCAGGATCGGTGCCGCCAAGTTTCGCCGCGACCGCGCGTCCATGGTTGGCGGTCAGCAGCGACAGCAGCATGAGTTCTTTCAGGCCGGGCGACTGCTTGTGATAGTTTTCAAACAGCAGGAGACTGCTCGCCAGATGTCGCACCGTCTTCGCGCCGAGCAACAGCATTGCGTGCGTGGCGCTTTGAATCGGTCGCGATGAACGCCGATAGTGCACACTATTCGCCGCGCGAATCACACTCAAGGTCAGGCTGTACTCACGCAGCACCACGACCGCCAAACGCTGCACCGAACTGGCATCGTCATCCAGCGCCGAAATCGTGTCGATGATCTGCTTCGACAGCGCGGGAAAGTTGCCCTCGGCGCTAATGCGCGCCAATCGCATCCCAATCGGTGATTGGGCTTCGTCCTCGACGACGGCATCAGGTACTACGAGCGCACTGTTGGTTGGCATCGTTTCCGTGAGAGATTGTCCTGTCACAGAGTATCGGCGGCTGCACTAGATTTCTGGTTAGGCAGTGCACGCCAATCGCATTAAACCATGTGAGCCGCGGGCCCATTCTCCGGAGGAAGTATGATCAAGAAAGGCAGCAGTTCCATCCCCGATTTTTCACGCAAGCGTCCCGCAGCCGCCGGCGCCAAACCCGCCGTCACGGTGGACAAAGGCCACGTGCCCAACCCCCGTCAGCCGCAAAAGGCGCCAACGAAGGCGAAGAACGGCGGACGACGCGGCACCTGACCCAGCCGGCGACATGCGGTCGCGCTGCCGAAACGCGTGGCTACTTCTTGTCTCGCTCCTTTACCGCGCCCGCCGCACCAGCACGACGCGGGTCGGCGCCAGCGCTCACCGTCTTTCCGTCGAATGACACCGCGGCGCCATAGCCCTCGCGCAGTTCGCCGCGCATCGATACAAACGTGAGATCGTAGCCGAGTGCGCGCAGCTTGTTCACCACACTCGGTGCGAATCCATCTTCCAATTGGATATTGTATGGCGCGGGTACGGCAGGACCGGCGCCACCGCCACGCCCGCCCGGCGCCCCACCGCCACCGCCCGGCAGGAATCGCGGTAGCTCAAGTGCCTGCTGTGGAGTGAGACCGAAATCCAGCGCGCCGACGAGCGCCTGAAATACACCCGACGTGATCCACGCGTTGCCCGCCGTGCCGACAGCAAATACCGGCCGCTTGCCCTTGAAGGCGATCGTTGGGGCCAGGGTGCTGCCGTGTCGTGCAAAGGGCAGTCGCGAGCCGTACTGCGTGGGGTCGGTGCCGTACGACGTGAGCTTGTCGTTACTCAGGAATCCAAGCCCGGGCGTCACGTAGAAATTGCCGCCCCACGTGCCGAGTGTTTGTGTAACAGCCACCATGTTGCCGTTGTTGTCGGCAACGGTGAACGCGGTGGTACCCGCAGCATGACACACCGTCATTTCGCGCGCGTGTTCAGCGCCACATGGTCCATCGTCCGTTGCCGACGCGAACTCTGACGGTGCTTTCGTGGCATCCGCAGCCTTGATGTTCTTGAGGCAGGCCAGTGTATCGCCACGAATGTCCGACGGTCGTAGCGCTTTCTCCGGGTTGAAACAGCCCCAGCGAATGCGCGCCGTGTCTCGGTTGATGATTGGCGCGTCGTTGACTGGCCAGAGCGCCGGATCGGCAATGCGGTTGCGCGAGGACGGCACGAGGAACCACGCGCTGAGCATCGCATGCAGCGTCGTGGCGTCGTCGGTGTAGAGCAGCGGCTTGGGGAAGTGCTCCAGCAAATTGAGACGCGCAATCAGTTCTGCACCGCCACTCACCGGTGGCGCACTCGAATAGATGGTGTAGCCACGATAGGTACCACTCACCGGCTCACGCTCTGGCGCGAAGTAACGTGCTAAGTCTGACAGCTTCATCGCGTTGCCCTTGGCGTGGATATCGTCAATCCACTTTTTCGCCACATCGCCTTTGTAGAAGCCGTCGGCACCGTTCTTTGCGATGTTCTCCAGCACCCATGCGAGGTCGGGGTTCTTGAGCGTATCGCCGGCGACGAGTGGCTGGCCGTTTCGAAAGAAGAGCGCGCGACTGCCTTCGTATTTGGTGAAATGTTCGCGTTCCGTGGCGAGTGTAGTAGCGAGTCCTTCACTCACCACATACCCGCCACGCGCGGCGCGAATGGCCGGCTGTACAAGCGCACTCCACGGCAACTTCTTCGAGCCGTATTTCTCCCACGCGGCATACATCCCGCTCACCGTGCCCGGTACGTTTGCCAGCACTGGTCCATCAACCGGATAGCGTCCGTTCTGCAGCAACGACGTGTTGGAGAGCGGCGCATCTTCGGGCACGCGACTCATGAACTCAATCAGCGTCGGCTTGGCCATCGACGACAACGTGATCACCATCTCACCGTAGCCGGCAATGCCACTCGCATCCGGTTCAACCACACACAACGCGAAGCTCACCGCCACTGCGGCATCCACGACGTTGCCGCCGGCGCGAAACATCTCCAGACCGGCTTCCGTGGCGACCGGATGCGCACTCGACACAGCGGCGCGGCCGGTTGCCGATTGCCGCAGCGGAGGCCGTTCTTTGAGCATGGCATAGATGTGTTCTTGCAGCGCATCCTCCGTCGTTGCGGCAATGGCCATGTCGCGATGTTTGCGTTTGGCCGCCTCCCACAACGCGAGACGTGGCGCGGCGTCGGTGCCAGAGAAGTAGAGTCGCGCCGAGCGCTCCCACACGCGATCAAAGGCATCGGCGTTGTACGACGCACGATCACGTGACGCGGACAACGGTTGTTCGGCGAGTCCCTGGTCCGGTGCAACCGGCGCCGTAACAAAAAAGAGCGCGTCCTTGGCTCCCATGCGACTCACCGCTGCGTGATCAAGCTGTCGGTCCGGATCTCCGTTGTAGCCAACCACAACATCGTCATACTCCGCAACGGCCAACGTGCGACCATCGGGCGACCAGGCAAGGTCGCCATGACGCGCCGACGCGAAATTGCTCCACCGTCCATTGGGTGGCACGACATACACCCCAGTGCGCGACGAAAACGCGAGGCGATCGCCAGTGGGTGACCACGTCAGACGTTCGGCGTTGCCGTCGCTATTGGCGGTCGTCTCATCGGTCGACGCGACAGTGCGCACGAAGATGCGTCGCCCACTTTCTGTCGTCGCCACGTAGGCAAGGCGCGCGCCGTCTGGTGAGAATTTCGGACTACTCTCGGTCTGCTCGCGTGTTGTCAGGCGACGCTCCTTGCCGCCGACATCGCGAATCCACACCCTCGTCGCATTCCCGCTCCCGCGAAGAAACGCGATGCTGCCGTCGGGTGCCGTTGTTGGCGCGGTCTCCGAGTGCGGGGTTGCGGTGAGTCGTTCTGCGGTACCGGCGCGACCGTCAGCGCCAACCGGAACGCGCCACAGGTCGTACGAGCCGCCCCCAAGTCCTCCGCTGTTGTTCGCGCGGTCGGACGCGTAGATGATCGCCGCGCCGTCGCGAGTCCACACCGGATCACGGTCCCACGCGAGTCCACCCGTGACACGCTGCGGCGGGGCACTGGGAGACTGCCGCACAAACACGTCACCATCGACAGCAAACGCGAGTCGACCGTCAGGTGCGTAGGTGGGGCTACGCACACCGCGCAACGTGGTTGAATCCGGCGTCGCGACCTGCAGCAACAACGCGGACAACAGCGCAACATGCATCAGCGATTCCGGTTGATGTTGGGTGCGCGCACAATGCGAACGGACTCAATCACGTCGCCTTCCTGCACGCGGTCGACGACATCCATGCCGCTCGTGACACGCGCGAACACCGTGTAGTCGTGATCGAGACGAAAGTTGTCGACAAGATTGACGTAGATCTGCCCGTCACCAGTGTCGCGTCCGCGCGTTGAGATACCAAGCGTGCCTCGCGCCTGCCGCGCAAGTCCAAGTTCATCACGCATGAACGTCGAGGTGATGCCGTCGTATTCATCGGCACCTGGGCTGCCACCCTGAATCACGAAGTTGGGCACGATGCGGTGGAAGGTGAGGCCCTTGAACGCACCTCGTTCACTCAACTGTGCAAACGTCGCGACGGTCACCGGTGCATCGTCGGTAAGCAACTCCACGGTGAATGATCCGAGACCCTTCATCACAATCGTTGCCGTGGCTCCTCGCAATCCAGTAATCACTGCCGCCGCAGGCAACGGCGCCGGTGTGTATTGTGTGGTGACGGGAGCCACCGTTGCACCACTCTTCTCCGAAATGATGGTCGCGGCCAGCGCCGCAACGTTGGGGTCGAGATCAGCCAACAGTCCGCGCAACGATGGCAACACCCGCGCGTCGCCGGCCTCGCCAATGCGCTTGAGGAGCGCAACTCGCGGATCGCGCACCGTTGCACGCTTCAGGCGCGTAAGCCGATCGAGTGACGCCAGCACCTGCGGCATGGCCGCCGTAAGCTCAGGAGCGCCTTTCAGTCGTTCCGCCGCAGCGAGAACGAGCCCGGCGTGTGTGCTCGCGAGCGCGCGAACCGCATCATCGGCGGTGCTCATCGCGGCAATCGCGACATTGGGCTCAGGATCGCGCGCCAGCTTTGCCAGCCACTCCGCATCCTTGAGCACCTTCGCCGCGTTTGCCGCCCAGGCCCGCTCCTGCCACACTTTCGACGTGGCCGCAGCGCCAAGTTTTCCTCGCGCGGCATCTGGCGCGACCTTGGCCAATGACACAAGCGCGTGCGCACGAATGCGCCACGTGGCGCCACGGTCCACCATGGACTCAATCACGCGTGCGTCGCAGTTGCGCGCGCCCATCATATCGGCCACCGCGATGGCCACCATCTCGCTCGTATCACTCATCGCGTTGATGGCGCGCCCACATGTCGCCGCCACGCGCATCACCTCATACCGCACCAGTGGCGATGGATCATCAACAAATTGTCGCGATCCAATCACCGCCAGCCGACGCACCTGTGGGCTTGGGTCGCGCAGCGCGATGGCGAAGGTGGCTGAATCGCCATCGGCAGCAGCGTTGAGGGCGAGCAGTGTCAACTCGCGCACCGCTTCGGTTGTGTTGTCGCGCAACGCTTGCCGCAGCGCCGCTGCCGTGGCCGCTGACGGTTTCGCCGTTCGCGCTGAGCGGCGAATCAGTGACTCGAGTCCACGCGCCGCACCCTCGCGCACATCCCCGTCCGGCTCTGTCAATCCAGCAACCAGCACGACCTCGCCCTCACTAAGCGTCGTGTGCGTCGATCGCCCCAGGGTCTCATAAATCACCGCGCGTACGCTTCCGTTCTTCTCCTGCGCGAGCAACGACGCAAAAGAAAACGGTGCGCTCATCTGGCCGAGCGCATTCACCGCCTCTCGGCGCACAGCAGCATCGCTGGTCCTGAGCAGCGGCTCCACGTTACGTTGTAGCGCCGGACGTTCCAGACGTCCAATGGCGCGAACGGCGAGACGCCGGATTCGAGCATCCGTGCTGCGAAGCCCCGCGATCAGTTCGGAGACGTTCTCTGCTCGCGCGTGCTCAAGTTCAAGAATGCGTCGTTCCGTTGGTTCTTGCGTCAGCACGGCCAAGAGCAGCAGCCACATGAGTCGATTGGGTATCGGGAAAGCAGCACACAGCGGCGACCGTTGGGTGAAGAATGGAGAGACGGCAGTGAGGGCGCCAGCGTTGTTGCATGGGGTCTCTCCCGACGGGATATTGGCCGCATGCCACCCACCTCGATTCGCTGCGCCGAGAAGATCGACGGCCTCTATCTCGACGACGTCGCCTTCGATCGCATCACCATGAAGCGCGTACGCAAAGTGCTCGATCGCGGCAATCCGGGCGCCATTCTCGATCTGCATTCGGCCAACCAATACAACGTCCGCGACGGGTTTGCCTCGAGCGCCAATCTCTACCTCGAACACTTCCCGTTCATCAACCGGCTCTGGTTTGGCGAGTGCTTCGACTACGACTCGCGTCCGGACTATTGGTTGGTCGAGATCTCCGGGATCCCCTTTGGCCTGATGGGGGAGATGCTCGAAACGGGCGGCAATCCGTGGCGCGGTATGACCATGGGTATGACGACACGCATGCCCTGGTCGGGCGACCCGGCCCCGCTCTGGAAGGTGTGGGACGCGTTCGGCATACAGCAGAGTCAATTGCACGGATGGTGGTCAGGCGTCGATCCGGTGCGCACCAATGATGCAAACGTTCTCGCCACCACCTGGACGAAACCAGGCGCGGCCATGGTGTCGCTCGGCTCCTGGAATGACACCGACGCTGACGTTCGGCTGACGATCGACTGGAAGTTGCTGGGACTCGATCCGGCCAGAACCCACATCCGGGCTCCGGCAATCGCCGACTTCCAGGATGGATTCACCGCGGAACCGAACTCCCCACTCCGCGTGCCCGGGAAGAAGGGGCTCCTTGTGATGCTGGAGCCACGCCAACGCTAAACAGTGACGGGTTGACACCACTCTCGTCATGGAGTAAATACAATGCAACTCTACACAGAGAGTAGCCATGCTAACCCTGGTACAGCCCCAAACTGTCGACCTCTCCACCGCGGCACCCGGTGCGCTCCGCACGTTTTTCCGCATCGTCGCCGACTGGAAGCTGTCCGCCCAAGACACGCGATTGCTGCTCGGCAGCCCGCCGGAATCCACGTTCTACAAGTGGAAGTCGGGGCAGGTGGGGCAGGTCGGGCGCGACGTCATCGAGCGCGTCTCCTATGTGCTCGGTATCTACAAAGCGCTCCATACCCTGCTCCCCAATCCGTCGGCTGCCGATGGCTGGATCACGCGCCCCAACACCGCGCCACTCTTTGCCGGACGCTCGGCCCTCGACGTGATGCGCTCGGGCAATGTTGCCGATCTCTACCTCGTCCGGCAGTATCTTGACGCGGAGCGTGGTGGCTGACGCGCAGGACCCACCGCGTGTCGACGTGCACTGGAGTCCCTGTTATCGCATCATCCCCAGTCGTTTCCCGACGATCCAGCTATTCGAGCGGGTGGCCAATCCAAACGATTTGGACGCCGTCTTCGCTGTGGAGTCCTTAACCAATTCGCGACTCCGCAACGAGGTCGGTGAACTGTCGCACGCGGCGCTACACGATCGGGTGACAGGGCCCGGTGCCAGTTGGATCATGGCGCCGTTCACGCACCTGTCGTCGCCCGGTGGTCGGTTCTCCACGCCATATTTTGGCGCCTACTATACCGCCCCCGACGTGCTCACTGCGATCGTCGAGACGGTGTATCATCGACAGCGCTTTCTGCGGGCAACCAACGAAGGGCCGATTGAGGTGGACATGCGTGTCCTGCACGCGCAGCTGCGCGCCGAGTTGCACGACATCCGCGGTCAGCGCGAGGCGCGTCCCGAAGTTTATGATCCGAACGACTACGGGGCCTCACAGCGCTTCGCGACCGGATTGCATGGGCGTGGCAGCGAGGGCGTTGTGTACGACAGCGTGCGGCACGCCGATGGGCAGTGCGCAGCGATCTTTACCCCACGGGCGTTGTCGAAGTGTCGGCAAGGCGCGCACCTCGCGTACGTCTGGGACGGAACGCGCATCACCAGCTGCTATGAGAAGTCCGGTTTACGTCACGTGTAAGTTGTGTCGTCGGGAACGCGGTAACTGATACGCCATCCATCACGGAGTCTGCATGTTTTCAGTTCGATCGGTTGTGCGTGGTCGCCTGCATCTCGTTGTTGCGTTGGCGACAGTCGTGTTGCCAATGGCGTCGTTGCCGATTGTGGCAAGCGCGCAAGCCGCGAAGGTCAACGTGTTTGGCAATCCGCCCAAAGTGACGCCCGCACCAACAACGGCAGCAATCACCCCGCGTGATTTGCAGATTCGTCTCTATCAATTTGCTGACGACTCAATGCAAGGTCG
>JAYSVL010000473.1:0-12017 GCA_043718595.1 Gemmatimonadaceae bacterium | reverse complement strand
ATCCAAGCGTTCGTGCCGTCATCAAACACACAGCGCAATCCCGCGACCCATCGTCGCGTGGCGCCGTAGCGCAAGGTGCGCGCACCAGCCGCGTTGGTCGCGCACATTCCACCAATCGTGCAGAACGCGCCACTCGACGGATCAACCGGAAATCGTAAACCCTCCGCGCGCGCCGCCGTATCGACGTCAGCACGCAAGGCGCCCACCCCCACGCGAATGCGCTGCTCAGCAACGCGCACCGGTTCGATTTGCGAAAAGCGGGTCAGGTCGACCATCACGCCGGGACCCACCGCACCGGCAGCCATGCCGCTCCCCGACCCGCGTGGGATGAGCACGTGGCCCTCGCGGCGCGCCCAGCGCACGAGTGTCGACACATCAGGCACGTCGCGCGGCACGGCAACCGCACGCGGCACGCAGCGGGCGATCCCGGCACCTTCAGCATACATCGCTCGCGCCGGCAGATCGGTGCGAAAGATGCCGCGGAACCCGTCCGGGCCGTTGTGCTGCGCGTTGGCGTCGAAAGGTGAAGGCATGGTCACGTCGCAGTCTCGCCATCACCGCGCGTTGCGACAAGCCGAATCCTCGATCACACGCCCAAGCCGTGACGCGAGACTGGTCTGTCTCGTATGTTTGACGTGATGCCACCTGACTCCGCCGTGAGTGCCGCCATTCGTGCCGCCGTTGATCGCCGTGACGCGGCCCGCTTTTGTCAGGCGGTGCTGCCGGCCGTGTCGCGCACCTTTGCGCTGGGCATTCGCGTCCTTCCCGGCACGCTCGGGCAGGCGGTGCTTGACGCGTACTTGCTCTGCCGCATTGCGGATACCGTAGAGGATGCCCCAGGCATCGATCCGCAGGTCAAGGCGGCCATGTTCGACGACTTTCTGGCGGCCTTCGACGATCGCAGGGCGCTTGATCGCTTTCTCGCCGGCGTGGCGACGCTGCAGGGTGACCACGCACATCTGGCGCTGACGCAGCACAGCGATCTGGTGTTCGAACACTTTGCGCAGTTACCCGCGGCCACGCGAACACTGGTTCGCAAATGGGTCGCTGAAATGGCACAGGGGATGCGCAAGTTTGTGCTGCTGTACCCCAACGGCATTCGCATCCAGACCATTGAGGAGTACAAAGAGTACTGCTACTACGTGGCCGGCACGGTGGGCTACATGCTGACGGATTTGTGGCACGAGCATTCGCCGAGCATTGGTCTCAAGCGCTACGGCATTCTGCGAGAACGTTGCCGCGCATTCGCTGAGGCGCTGCAAACGGTCAACATCCTGAAAGACGTCGCTGTCGATGCAGAGAAAGAGAACTCCATCTACGTGCCTGAAGAGTTGCTGCGCGCCCACGGCAGTACGCAGAGTCGCATCCTCGCTCCCGAACTGCTGGCGCGAAACCGCGAAGCGCTCACGCAGCTCATTCAGCTGGCGTGGCACGATTTGGAAGAAGCCCGCAACTATCTACTGCTCATTCCGCGTCGCGCGATTTCCATTCGCCTGTTTTGTATGCTGCCACTGTTACTCGCCTATGCGACGCTCCGTGACCTCGTTCAGAGTACGGCAATGCTGCGCCCGGGCGGGTCGGTCAAGATTTCTCGTCGCGAAGTGAAATCGTTGCTGATGACGGGAGCGATGCTGGTGATGAGCAACTGGGCCGTTCGTCGGCTGGTGCAGCGCGTGCGCACACGTGCCTTCGAGCTGGTGTTCGCCTAACGCACTCGGGGAAGCACGTGTGACGGCACGTTACCGCCCGTGACCAAGCAGCGCGTTGGTCACAACCTTGGCGAGCGACGGTGCCGGACGAGCCACGCCATGCTCCAAATCATCGAGCAGTTGCTCTACCCGCAACTGCACACGACCAACAGTCCGCTGATAACCGTTGCGCAGCGCGCGCCAGAAGGCGTAACCCACACCCACCTGCGCCGCACCAACCGCCGCAAGTCCGCTCATCAACCCGGTACTCGTCGGTGACCCATAGGCGAGAAAGAGCACCGGAACTGCGATGCCAGCGAATACGACGCCGTTGAGTACCACGCCAACCGCGACCGCGAGATTGCGCTGCGTGCGCCGCATACTCGACAGCTCCACATCGAAGCGCACCACAGATCGTGTGGCATCGACCGGCGTCACCGTAGCGATGAGCTGATCAACGCGCGCCAGGTTGGCCGGACGCCCACCGGAGCTCAAGGCTCGCACGACGCTGCCCAACGCATCACGACGCGGTTCCCAGCTCACGCGCTGTGCCGCACGCCGGCGCATCGCCAACCCCTCCACGCGCGGCAACCACTCGTCGAGACGCGTCTGCACATCTGCCGCGTTGCCCGGCACCACACGCTGTCCACCAACAACGGCAACGCCAAGTCGGTCGAGCAGCGGGCCACCCTCTGGCGCGTCGACATCAATGCGCGCGCGTTCCTCGGCCATCGCCTGCCGCACGTGCTGCGTGTCGATGCCAACTTCGCGCGCGACCTCAAGCAGCTGCTCTTCTGAGATGTTGTCGCTTGCGTCGCCGGATGTCCCTTGCAATTCCGTCGCGCGCGCCAATACACGCTCGAGCGCGGTGCGCGCGATTGCACCCGGCACGCGATCTTCGGCGGCCATCAGTGCACTCCCGCCGCGACGTCAACCTGACGACGCAATTCATCGCGCAGGCCCACCGAGATGTCAAACACACGCTCAAACTGCAGGCGCGCCGCGGCTGCATCAGCGCGCACACCTGCCTGCTGCAAATAGAATCGCATATATGAATCGACCAGCTCCGGGGCCACGCGTTCGAGCAGCATCGCGCCGGCGCGCACCTGCGGAACCACGAGCGCACGATTCGTTGCGACGGGACGTCGCTCCGCCGTCGCGGGTCCGCCAGTCATCACGCTGGCCGTGAGTGCGGTCGTCAGTTCATGCGCTATCACCAGAATCACCTCGTTCGCGTCCTGCACCCGCGCGGGAAATGGTACCGCGAGCACACGTTGTCGCTCCGGTCCGCGCGCCGCGCGACCAGCACCACCAAGCGGCGTTGACAGCAGCACATCACCGCTGCGCTGCCCCGTAGTGGTCATAAACCGATCGAATCGCCCGCGGTACACCTGCTGCCACAACGAGTCGACGGCGGTGATAGTTGCATGGCGACTCCGCAGCACCCGTTGATACTCCGCAGAAAAGAATCGGGTCTGTTCATCCTGCACGCCGGCGACAAACAGGCGCAGCCACTCGCGGTCGGTTGCCGTTGGGAATGCGCGGGCCAGCTGCACCATGTGCTCCACCGGTGCGCGAGCCGTCACACGCTTGCTGTCCCCGTCGGCCAGGACAAAGCGTTCGCACTCCACACGCAGCGAGTCCCAGGAATCAAACTCGAAGGCCAGCGATTGCGCCTGCACGTAGCTTGGCGTGGCAGCGAGCCGTTTTGCCAGCAACGCTCGATACGTATCGAGCGACGTGAGCACGTTTGCGCGATTCTTGATCACGGTGAGCGAATCGCGATACCCGGCGCGGAAGGTCGGCACGATGAGCGTATCTTCGGTCAGCATGGCGAACGCGTGCAGCCACACATCCACGTGCTGCGACGTCTTGATCGGCCACCGGGCCAGTGGGGTTGCGCCGGGCGCGCTGCGTCGCGCCGCAACCGGCGCGCCTGTGCTCGTCGGAACGCCAACCAGGCCGCGACACGCCCCAGCGCCGAACAGGGTGGTCGAGACAACGAGCACGAGCGCTCGGGCACTGCGTTGGCGTGGCACCGACTGTGACATCGGTGAAACTTCGCTACCTGACGCCGCTGCGGCATAGAGGCCGCGCGTCAGGGCATGTGCGCTAGCTGGCGGCTCTGGTGATCCGCAACGGAATGTCCGGCAGGTCCGCGCTGCGCCCGCAGGTCACGCAAAATCGCCACGCCGTCTCGAGTTCGGTGCTGCAGGCCGGACACTGGCGCTTGGTTTGATCGACGCCGCAGCGCGGACAGAACGTGACGGCGCGTCCATCAGGCAGTCGGCCACTGCAGAAACGGCACGTCGAACCGTCACACTTTTTCGCCTGACTTGTCGACGGCGGAAGCACGGACACCACGGCAGGCTCTGCACGTTTCGACCCGGCGGGAAGCGTCGTCGCCGTCGTTTTCGATGACGACGCGTGTGGCGTGCGGCGCGGCTTCACCGCATCGACAGCCGCCGTGACACGCTCCGATCCGACGGAGTCAACCGCTGCACCGAGCGTTAGCGACGTCATCGCCCACGATCGCACGAGCGCCATTGTTGGCGACGGGGAGGCAAGCGCCTGACGACACGCCGTCTGCAGATCATCATCCGTGAGCACGTACTCCCGCTCGCCGGCCACGAGGCGCAGCAGCGTACGCTCCCACGCGTCCGCACCGCCGTTCGCCATTTCACGACGTGCGTCGCGATAGGGCAGCAGTCGCTCTTCGAGATCCGACAGGGTGAACCCCTGCGCACGCAGCTGCGGGAAGTCCTGTCGAATCGTGCGCACCAAGCGGAAGGCCAGCCGGTCGAGATCGTCCATCGGTCGCCCTTCCGGAATCACTTTTTCTCGGCAGCGCGCATCGTGGCATCAACATCGCTGCCGACAAGATTGCGACTTTCGCCGCCAATCGTGTCGAGCGCGCGCTCGGCAATGTTCTTGTCGTGGTTGTGCGCGTCCTTCCAGCCATAGCTGTAGCCGAGAGCCACGCCGAGCGAGAGGATGCAGAGAAACTTGAACATGCGTGTCCTGGGTTGCCGAGAGCCGGATGGCGTCTCATCTACCCCATTCGACGCGTCATTCAAGTGTCCGGTAACGGTGCTGCGGCGACAAAACTGTCACGCTCCGGGAACGGAGCAACACGCGGCGCGGACTTTCCCAAACGCACGGGTTGCGCAGCCAACCACGGCTCAAAAGACGACGCAATAAGTCCGTTCGTTTCGTCTTGCTGCGCCGCCGCGCGGGTGGCGAGATGGTTGGCGTATTCGTTTTGCGGATGACCCGCGTGCCCCTTCACCCACGCCCACATACATTCATGCGCTGCAATTGCATCCACCGCGTCTTGCCAAAGCTCAAGATTCTCAACCGCTCCCACTTTGCGCTTCCACCCGCGCGCAATCCACCCGCGTACCCACGACGACATGCCGTCGACGATGTAGCGTGAGTCGGTCGTGAAATGCACCGACAGGCGATTGCCTTTGCGAGAGAGCGCCGCGACCGTGTCAATCACCGAGCGCAACGCCATGCGATTGTTCGTCGTGTTGGCTTCCGAACCCCAAATGTCGAAGCGCTGCACGGGTCCGCCCTCGCGACGAAACTCCACCAGCGCACCAAAGCCACCGGGTGTTGCGCCACTCTTGCCATTGCCGAGGCAGGATTCGTCAGCAAAGACGGAGACGATCGGATGCTGCGCGCTCATCGCACAATCTCCATCCGGTCGATCTCGTCAACAAAGACGTCGAACTCATGTCCCGTTGTCGGATGTCGCGCATGAATCACCTCGCGACCGTCGACGATGCGCAAGCGTTCGGGGACGATTACAAATTCCGATCCCGCCCGACGAAAGACGATGCGCGTGCCCTTAAGAATGGCGTGTTCGAGCGCGTCATACTGGAGCACGGTCAGCATGTACTCAGCGTCCCCATGCTGCACAGACGTCTTCGAGTACGTCTGTCGCCCGTTCAATGTCTGCCGTCTCCACCCACTCCTCAGCCGAGTGTGCACGACCGATGTCGCCTGGCCCAAAGCACAGCGCGGGAATACCGGCGTCGTTGAACAGCGCCGCATCGGTCCAGCATGGCAGCCCGTCAATCGTGGCGGCAAGTTGCCGATGTTGTGCTGCGCGCACGACGGTCTGCGTGAGCATGTGATCCACTGACACGTCGCTCGGCGGTTGCGCGCAAATGAGTGAAAGTCGTGCGTCGAAGGTGGGGTCACGACGAGCAAGACCGTCGCACAACGACTGAATTTCATCCAGCGCTTGTGCACCGCTTTCCCCAGGAATCGTTCGACGCTCAATGCGCAGCGTGCACGACTCGGCGAATGTTGACCATCCGCTCCCGCCGCTGATCATGGCCGCATGCAGTGACGGACGCGCGAGCAGCGGATGTGAGCGCGTGACAAGCACATCGCGTTCGAACGTGTCGAGTGCGGCGAGCAGTAGTCCGGCATGTCGAATCGCATCGACACCAACGTCATAACGGCTACCGTGCGCCGCTTTGCCACGCAACATCACTTCAATCCAGGCAAAGCCTTTGTGCGCCGGACAAATGGTCAGACGCGTCGGCTCGGTCACGATGGCGGCCGATGCGCGAAGCCCGCCGTCGAGCAGCGCACGCGTGCCGATGGACTCAAACTCTTCGTCGCACACCGCGGCAACGATCATTTCACTCACCAGTGTGCCGCGCGCCGCCGCTCGCGCCGCCGCGACACACATCGCGGCAATCCCTCCCTTCATGTCCGACGAGCCACGCGCATACAGGTTGCCATCACGCGTGACCGGTGTGAACGGCTCATGCACCATGCCCTCGGTGCCAACGACATCGAGGTGGCCGTTGAGCACGAGCGGCGAGTGGCCTGTTGGTCCAATGCGTGCGACCACATTCGGACGCCCGGGCCGCACCTCCTCTAGAGATACGGCAAAGCCCCAGCCACTCAGCACCTTCGCCAGAAATCGTGCACAGGCCAGTTCGCCCGGCGCACCAGCCACCAAACTTGGGTTGCGGGAGTCGATGGCGACCAGCGCTTCGGTCAGCGCAATCGGGTCGAGAGGGAAATGGGAGGACACATCGGAGCATACCGCGCGACTCACGACTGCGGCAGCTACTCTGTCAATTCTGGTCGCAATCGGGTTGTATCGTGCACTCGCACACCATCGCGCGCCACGCGCCACGGCATCAATGTCGCCAGGGGTGCGAGCGCAGTCGACACCTGTACGCGTGTATCGTCGGTCACGAAGACGATGACACAGCCGCCGCCCGACGCACCAAGCGCTTTCATCCCTAGCGCGCCGGCACGACGAGTAGCGAGGTCTATAGCGTCGATGCGCGGCGTGGTGATGCCCGGATGCAGCGCGCGCTGATGAATCCAGTGCTCCGCTACGTGCGCAGCGAGAGCCGGCACGTCGCTGCTCTGCAGTGCGTCGCGCATCGCGACGGCCAGATCACGCATCCGTTCGAGCGCGCGCACGACGCCCGGATCGCGGTCGCGGTACGCCTGCAACACCGACGTAATTGTCGTGCTGGAGATTCGCGACTCGCCTGTGTATGCCAGCAGACATTGGCGCTCAAGTCGTTTGACACAGTCGTCGGACAGCGCGATGCGCTCGACGGAGGTCGCGTCGGTAAAGGTGAGACCAAGCGCACCGCCAAATGCCGCCGCATAGTGATCCTGCCGACCGCCGGCAATGCCGAGTTGCTCCACTTCCAGTGTGCGGCTCCACTCGGCCAGGTCGGCGGGCGCATCATCACGGTCGCGATGCCGCGCGAGTGCTGCAGCCAGCGCCACACCGGCGGCTGAACTGCCGCCGAGTCCGGCGCCGACGGGAAAGTCATTCGTCAGCGCCACGCCTACATCGTGTACGTCCGCGTGGCGCAGCGCGGCGGCGATCAATGCCGAAGTGTCGGCGGACACTCCGCGCGTTAACGTCGCGGTCGCGAGTCGATCAATCGCGATGTTACATACGAAGCCGCCTCGCTCTTGAGGGAACGGTGGGACATCAGTCCACCCTCCACCAAAATCGAGGCGAGTCGGCGCAGTCGCGACGATCATAACAGATCGCCTCCGAGGCCACAGAACGCGAACGGACTACCGCTTCTTGACGACCTTCTTTGGCGGAGCTTTGGCCACCGGCTTGACGGCCTTTTTCGCGACCGGCTTTGGCGCGACCTTGGCGGGCGCGACCTTGGCGGGTGCGGCCTTCGCTGGAGCGGCCTTCGCTGGAGCGGATTTGGTCACCGCTGGCTTGGCTGGCGCTTTCGGTGTCACCTTGGCCGGGACCTTTACTGGAGCGGCCTTGACGGGCGCCTTGGCGGGCGCTTTGGGTGGGACAGCCTTTACCGTGGGCGCAGCTTTCGCCACTGGTGCCTTCGCCGCAGACTTGGCTGCCGGTGCAGGCAACTTGGCTGCCGGTGCCGGCAACTTGGCTGCCGGTGCAGGCAACTTGGCTGGGGCGGCTGGCGCGGGAGTCTTGGCGGCAACTTTCTGTGCCGCTTTTTCAGCGGGCTTTTCGCTGGCTTTCGGGGCGGCGGGTTCAGCAGCAGTTTTCACTGGCGCCTTGACGGTGAACACGGGCGCAGCCGCGGCGCCGGCGGGTCGAGGCGGGTCCAACCGCATGGCCGCTCGTGCTTCGAGCGCTGCTTCGGCGGCGGCGGCGGGCGCGGTAACGGCCTTGGGCAGCTGTCCGAGCGGAATTGGCTTTGGAGGCGGCGCCTTTGGCTCAGGTTTTGGCAGCGAACCGTGTTTGGCCACATACGCCGCTTCGGCCTGGTGAATCAACACCTCGGCCTCTTCCTGTCCCATCTGCCCTCGGCGCACCATGTAATGCACCAAATCGCGGCAGCTTTCGATGGCAAACGCGCTAAAGCCGGCCGCTGCGCCAATGACTTCGCGCATCGCCCCCGCCATCTTGCTGCCCGCTTCCAAGCTGATTTCGTGTGCACGCGCCGCCATTTCGGCGGCGGTATCTCGCGCGTCAGCAGCGCGATGTCCAGGACCGCGGCGCGGCGCCGGACTCGCTGCCGGTGCGTCGCCTTCGGTCATAATGTCTTCGTCGGCCTGCGGTGTGTCGGACATTGATCGAGCGAACTCCTTCTGCCAAAACATGGTGGTAACGGCGAACTCAGCGGGAGAGGGGTCGACCCCACCGCGTCGCGCCCTTCTGCTGCATGCTCACCAGAACGCGGGTAACTATATGATTCTCAGTCATCTACGCAAGTCGTAGGGGCGCGAATAATGCGTCCGACATACATATAACGTGTACGTTGGCCGGCTTCTGGCAGCTGCGAGCCGTCATGACTTCTCAACTTAACGTAGCCCAATTTCGTGGTGGAAAGTGATCCCGCACGGAGTTTTGGACACATAACACAAACACTATCAACGCACTAACGTGACATTACCACTTTCAGGCATTCGCGTACTCGACCTCTCTCGCGTCCTCGCCGGTCCGTGCTGCGCCATGATGCTCGGCGACCTCGGCGCCTCCGTCATCAAGGTCGAACGGCCAGAAGTCGGGGACGATACACGCGGATGGGGACCGCCATTCGACGAAAACGGACGATCAGCCTATTTCCTGAGCGTCAATCGCAACAAGCTGTCGATTGCGCTGGATTTTCGTTTGCCAGACGACATGGCAACGCTGGGTCAGCTCATTCGCGACGCCGATGTCGTCATTGAGAACTATCTTCCCGGCATACTGTATCGACACGGGCTTGATAAAGCGCTAGAACTGTCGCGAAGCGCCAGACTTGTCTGGTGCACCATCTCCGGCTTTGGCCCCGCCAGCAGCAGACCGGGCTATGATTTCGTGGTGCAGGCGGAATCTGGTTGGATGTCAATCACCGGCGAGGTCGGGGGTGCGCCGATGAAGGCCGGCGTTGCGTTCGTCGACGTGATCTCCGGTAAGGATGCGACGATTGCCGTGCTTGGCGCGCTCGTCGGGCGTGAGCGTGGCGGCGGCGAGCGCAATCTGCACGTGTCCCTCAGCGGAAGCGCCAGCGCGGCGCTGGTGAACGTGGCGCAAAACGCGCTCGTCTCCGGCAACGATGCGACGCGGTGGGGTAACGCCCACCCCAATCTTGTGCCGTATCAGCTATTCAATGCGCTCGATCGCCCGCTCGTGATCGCCGTGGGAACTGACGCTCAGTGGATAGCTCTTTGCCAGGTGCTCGCGATGGACGAGTTTGCAGCCGACGCCGCATTGGCGTCCAACGCCGGTCGGCTCGCCGGTCGCGCGGCGGTGGCAGCAGCCATTGGGCAGCGCGTCGCAGAGTACCCGGCTTCGCATTGGATCAGCGCGCTTGGCGCCGCGGGTGTACCATGTGGGTTGGTGCGCACGGTTCGTGAGGCCCTTGACGAAACGGACGCATCCCGTCTGACTGGTGTGAGTTCAGCGGTGGGTGGTGCGGTGCGCTACCCGCCGCCGGGCCTGAACGAGCATGGCGAACTCATTCGCAAAAAATACTGGAGTGCCTTTGACCACGTGCCGATACTCGATCGACAGTTCTTGTGACGTCCTAGCCGCCGCCTCGTCCTACATGCGAGACGAGTGGGCACCGTGTTGTGCGCGATTCTTTCGTCGGAGGGGCTGTCGAGACCGTCGGTGCGGCATTATCCTAGCGCCGTGAAAATGACGGAAGAGGCATCTCAGCTGGCGGAGATCGATTCGGACCAGGACGTCATCAGCCGCGTGTCGGCAGGTGATCGCGATGCGTTCGCGATGCTCATCGGTCGGTACAGCGATCCGCTGTATCGGCACGCCCTCGGCATGACGGGCAGTCCCGACGTCGCCGAGGACATTCTCCAGACGTCTTTCATCAAGGCGTACCAGCACCTGAACGAGGTGCGCGGTCGCTTCGACGCCTGGCTGTTCCGGATCGTTGCCAACGGATGCAAGGATTGGCTGAAGAACATTCGGCGCTCGCATCTGAGTTACGACGAAGACGATCAGCCTTCTGGCTACGCGAGCCCCGATGAGGACCTGGACCGCACGGAATTGCGGAACGACCTCGACACCGCGCTCGCAAAGCTGGCCCCGTCGCTTCGGGAGGCCTTCATCATGAAACATGTTGAAGGACGCTCCTACGAAGAGATGGCGGACCTTCTGGGGACCACCGTAGGCGCACTGAAGATGCGCGTGCATCGGGCACGCGAAGCACTTCAGGCGCTGCTCGAGGAGAAATACGCCTGATGCTCGACCGACACGAAGCGCAAGACGGCCGCACCGACATGGGCCACGAGAACCGCGATGCCGCGGCGGACCGTTCACAGGCGGACCGTCCGATGGCTGATCGCGAAGTGCCGCTTCCCGGACTGACCGGCGAGTCCGAGGGCGAGGTTACGGTACTACAGCAATGGCTCGACGGTGACGCGAGCGAGGTTGACGCGCGTCGCTCCGACACCAAGCCGGTCGATCTCTGGAACCGGATTTCCGCCGAGACCGATCGTCGTCGACGCATGACGACGCCGTCGCATCTCAGCGCGCAGATCATGGCCGCGCTGCCCGCGCTTGAGGCTCCCGTCGCGGCCGTGGCCACCACCGCAACGCACGCACAGCCCGCGCCGAGCGCAAACGTCGCACCGTGGATGATGATTGCGGTTGGTGTTGCGTTCTTCGCGCTCGGTATCGTCGTCGGCAAGATGTTCATGTAACACGTCGCGTTCTGGGCAATTGATACGAACCGATACGCTACAATTGCTGAAACGGATACACCGGACACACACAAATTGAAACAAGCGGAAAAAACGGATAAACAGCAATTTTCGTGGGATAGAAACGGATAAGAACTGATAACGGCGGATACAGCAAACAACCAAAAAGTTGTTGTTGTATTTTGTTGTATCCGTTTTCATCAGTTCGTATCTGTTCGTATCCCACGAAAATTGCAGTTTATCCGCTGTTATCCCGTGTGCATCTGCTTGTATTTGGTTCGAAAATGGCGGGCCGATCCAAAGCCTGCTTACCGTTTCGGTTCAAGTATCGCAGTCACGCGATCCGCCACATCGCTCCAGTGCGCACGCGACACGGCACTGCCCGCCAACGCAAGCGATCGCGCCTCACCCTGAATTTCGCGCAGTTGCGCACGTGCCAGCGCGGGCAAGTCACTTTGCAACACGTTTGGTGCAGTGACAAACGGCACCGGTCTGGTCGGTGCACCACCGCCGCCGGCGGCGACAAGCGGTGCAGGCGTCGGCGGATTGATCAGCACATCAAGTCGTTGTAGATAGACGCGCTGCAACTGGCGCCGATTCGCATCGGTGACGCCGCCACGGAACACACTGCGCTTGAGGTCCGCCAGATACTCTGACAGCGGATACGCGTTGGTTGCGTCAAACTTCTCG
>JAYSVL010000472.1:0-3817 GCA_043718595.1 Gemmatimonadaceae bacterium | reverse complement strand
TGCGGATTCACCCACGCCCGTCATGGCCGACATCTCGCCATACTCGAGACCTTCGGCGTACTTGAGCAACAACGCTTCTCGTTGCAACGGATCGAGTAGCGCCAATGCACGCGCGAGCGCGGCATCTTCGACGCCAAGCTGCAGCCCAATGACGGGCGTCGCCGCAGACTCAATGGCGACGTCATCCTGGACAAATCGACGGGTGCGTCGACCCCGAGCGGTAATCGCGTTGCGACATTGGTTGGTTAGAATGCGAAACAGCCAGCCACGGAACTGGTCTCGTTCATCGTACCGCCCGATGGCGAGATAGGCGCGCAAAAAACTGTCTTGTATGACGTCATCCGCATCGGCTCGTTCCCCCAGCATGTGATACGCAAACCGCCAGCACGCGTCGTAGTAACGTGCCACCAGAGCGCCAAACGCATCGGCATCTCCGGCGCGGGTCCGGGTCACCAGCTCCGCGTCAGTCATCGAAGAACAACACCGAGTGCCATCTTGGCGTCACTACACCAGACGTCGGCCGCCGGCGTCGCCGTCCAGCCTGGCGCTTGCGACCCCTCACGCGCGAAACTGCGCCACCGCCAGCATCAACGATAGAACAAAAAAGAGCAGCGTTCCATTGCGATTGACGCCCCCAATGCGCCGGAGCAACGACGTGGACTCCGCCTCCGGCGCGCGCTGCAACGCCACCAATTGCGCAGCGGCCCGAGCTCGGCGATAGAGCAGCCAGTTTGCCGTCCCGCCCGCCGCAATCGCCGTCGACAGAAACACGGCAAGGTTCATCAGCAGCAGAGACTGGTTTTCCGGGAGCTGCATGGACTGGACCGTCAACACCGTCTGACTACCGGTGAGCCAACGGAAGGCATACCCCGGCGTGAGGAAGAAGATCGCGAACGCCAGATACAGCTTGCGATAGAGGAACCAGAACGGCGTCGCCAATGCGGCACTCCAATTCCAGGTCGGCACAAACGAGGCATCGTCTCGGAACGGTGCAAATTTCTTGCGATAACTTTTTTCCCACCGAGGGCCGATAAACACGTCGAGTCGCTCATCCGTCAGGCCACCGGGAGGCAGGCGCGGCTTGGCCCACGAAGGCAACTCGCCCTCGGGTGCGCCTGGCGGCACGTCGGGTTGCGGAGGAGTGGTCACGCGAGTGAGAGGTGCAGGGAGGCGGGTTGTTGCTGCGTGAGGCAGTGCAAGGTACCCAACCCCCACACCAGATCTACGGCGTGAATGCCAACCACGTCGCGCTGCGGAAACAGGTCGGCCAGCGTCTGCAGCGCAATCCGATCATTGACGTCGTTGAACGTGGGAACGATCACCACTCCGTTTGCGATATAGAAGTTGGCGTAGCTGGCGGGCAACCGCATGCCATCCATCATCACCGCGCGAGGGAACGGCAACGTGACAACGCGAAGTGCTGAGCCCGTCGCATCGCGCGCGGCCCGCAACCGCGTCAAGTTATCCAGCGAACGTGCATGATTGGCGTCGTTTGAATCGACTTCATGCGCCAACACGACCACGCCTGGCGCAACAAAACGCGCAATGTCGTCGATGTGTCCGTGCGTGTCATCACCAACGCATCCCTCACCAAGCCAGATCGTGTTTCTGATGCCCAGTGTCTGCGCGAACACCTGTTCGTAATCGGCACGCGACAATCCCGGATTTCGCACCTGCACGTCCGACAATAGCCACTCCTCGGTGACGAGCATCGTGCCACGGCCATCAGTCTCAATGCCGCCACCCTCCAGCACCAACGGCGCACCGTCGGGCCGAGGTGCGTCGATCATCCGCAAGCCGCTGATGCGTTGCATCGCCTCTGGCACCAACCGATCGCGCGAATAGTTGTCGTACTTGGCCCAGGCGTTGAAGTCCCAGCGCATCAACGTCGCATCACCGCGCGCATCATGAACAACCGTCGCACCGGAGTCACGCAGCCACACCCGATCAGTCGGCTGGAGGTGCAGTTGGTATCCGTCTTCGGGAACGGCGTGTTGTTCGAGCATAACACGCGCTCGCTCGCGTACCGTGTGGTCATGACACAGAATTTCCACGCGCTCGTACACTGCGAGCACACGCACGATTTCGGCATACACCCAGCCGATCGCGTCAATCTTTCCGGGCCAGTCAGGTTCATGGTGCGGCCAGGCGATCCAGGTGGCTTCGTGCGTCTCCCACTCCGCCGGCATGCGGTACGTCGTCACGTCGTCATCCGCCTGAAATCCACCGCTGTGCAATGGGTCCATATGCATCCACGCGGCGGTCGCGGAAAAACGGCCAGTTGCGACGTGTGTCTTCGATCAATCGCAGATCGCAGTCGGCGACGAGCACAGCTGGCTCGGTGTCCGCTTGGGCGAGATAACGCCCGAACGGGTCGCAAATAAACGACTGTCCGAAAAACTCGACGCCGTCGGTTCCGGGCTCGGGTTCAAAACCGACACGATTTGGTGCGGCCACAAACACACCGTTGGCAATCGCGTGCGCGCGCTGCGCCGTGCGCCACGCGTCCACCTGCGCATCACCAAACGTTGCCTTCTCGGCCGGATGCCAACCAATCGCCGTAGGATAGAACAAAATCTGTGCGCCGAGCATCGCGGTGATGCGCGCACCCTCAGGATACCACTGATCCCAACAGATGAGCACACCGATATCGGCAAACTTGGTGCGCCACATGCGGAACCCGTTGATCGCCGGATGCCGGTCGGTGCGACGATCGGCGCCCACGTCACCCGGTGTGAAGTAGTATTTCTCTTCAAACAACGGATCATGCGGGATGTGCATCTTGTGATACGTGCCAAGCAGCGCGCCGTCCGCATCAATGACTGTTGCGGCGTTGCGATAGACGCCGGCCGCCTGTCGCTCGTAGAAGGGAACGACGAGCACAATGCCGAGTTCGCGCGCCAGCCGCTGCATCGTCTGTACCGTCGGTCCATCCAACGGCTCGGCGATATCAAACCGATCGGCCCGAATCGATTTGCAAAAATACGGCGCGTTGAACAGCTCCTGCAGACAGATGATCTGGGCGCCGCGGGACGTCGCGAGACGAATGTCGGCGACGGCGCGCGCGACGTTGTCCGCGCGATCATCGGTGGCCGTCGACTGAATCAGTCCGACCGAGACGACATGTGTTGGGGCGTGCGAGGTCATACTCAAAGCTCGCCAGTGTCCGAGACGCGGGCAACGGCCTTGTGGCTACGCTGACGTGCGTGTGGTGCGCTGCGTCACCGCATCAGGATCGAGCACGGGTTGCAGATAGCCCAGCAACAAACGACGCAGCTCCAGCAGCAGCGGTTTCTTCTCGGCATCCGCCGCGCGACTACGCCGCGCCAGCACGGCTTGTCCAACGGATGCGCTGATCATCGCCGCGCGCCGACGATCGCGTGCGGGTAACCGCGGGTTGCGCGACGCGAAGAGCACATCAAGCCGATCGACGAATGACTCAAACAGCTGTGCGCGCAATCGTGCCGGCGCCGCGCGCATCTCGTCGGCGGAACTTTCCACCGTGGCAAACACACGACGGAAAGCTGGATTGCGATCATGAAAATCGGCCAGCGGTTTGACGATACGATCGATCAGCCGTTCAAGCGTGAGGCCACGCGAATCCATTGGGAATGCCTTTTCATGGATCTGTCGCATTTCGTCGGCATAGCGGAGTGCCAGCGCCGCAACCACTGCGTCGCGGTTCGGGAAAAACTGATAAAGGGAACCCTTCGCTGTTTTGGCGCGCAACGCGATGGCCTCCGCCGTCGCGGACTCGACGCCAGATTCGGCAATCAGATCAGCCGCAGCGTCCAACAGGAGTTCGACACGCGAATGA
>JAYSVL010000471.1:0-3819 GCA_043718595.1 Gemmatimonadaceae bacterium | reverse complement strand
CCAGCGCGCCACCATTGCACTCTCAAAAAACTCCGCGCCGCATCCGGCCACCGCACAAACCGCGGTGACATGGGTAATTCCGGACGCTTACCTTGTCGAAGGGCGACTTCGGCCGCGACCGGCAACGTTAGGGCGTGGGAGGATTGAGCTCATAGCGAATTGGAAGTCTCTCGCGCAAGATGCAGCGGTTCCCATGTCATCTTCCGCCGGACCCGCGCAGGTCGTGGTGTTCACTGACTTTGAGTGTCCGTTCTGCAAGCGTATGGACTCAGTGCTGATCGCCATAGATTCCCAATTCCCTGGCAAAATCGCTCTTTCCATGATCCATTTTCCACTGGGCGGTCACGCATACGCCAGGACGGCGGCGCGGGTGCTGGAGTGTGCGGCCACGCAAGGCAGAGCATTGAGCATGTATCATGTTCTGTTTGCTAGTCAATCCAAATTCGTCGCAGGCCCCTGGCAGTCGCTCGCCGGGGACGCCCGCGTTGAGAATGCCGCGCAGTTTGAAATGTGCATTGGGAATAGAGACTCGATACCGCGGATCGAACAAGGAGTTGCTCTCGGGCAACGCTTGTCGCTGCAGGGGACACCCGCCGTCGTTGTTAACGGCTGGCTGTTTGACCCCGCGCTCCCTGAGACGATTGAAAAGGCAGTAGTAGCAGCGGTTCACGGCAAGTCACCCAAACCATGAGAGGAGCCATGTCACTAACACAACACAGGCGTTCACTGATGCGCTCGATGGTCGCCCTGACGGTGGTCATGCTAGCGTTGTCGTCGAAGTCGACGCTTGCGGCCACGCCGTTTGTGGAGATCTGCAGCATACAGTGTCTTACGTATTGTCCTGGGAACCCTTGGCAGTACTGCGACTACACCACTCCCGGTGACTGTGGAATCGGTGCGAGTTGCGGTACGAACTTCGACGAATGCTTTGGCGCGAAGTTGATTTGCTACGGCTACGCACACTAGTCGCCTAACGCACGTCGTCGCGAACGCACGGTCTCGACGAGCACTCGCACTTTAGATACAAGCCGGTGTAGCTGATCGGATGCACCGGCTTGGATCGAGCCATCGAGTTAGTACGGCCTTTTGCACCTGAATTCAGGCTTTGCGTGCATCTCCACTGGACGGCAGTCGACCTATGACCGATTCGAAACGCCTCGTACTGTGCCTTTGGTGCGCTGGAAGCCCCTGCTGGCTTCTCGGACAACCCGCTCCCTCGCCGATGATTCGCGATAGTGCGGGCGTTCGAATTGTCGAGTATGGCTCCCTGCGCAACTCGCCCATGTTCAAGATCCAACAGGACGCGTACCTGCACTTGGGTGGAGTGCAAGCCGATCCGAAAGACGAGCTGGATGCGCGTCAGTGGTTTCTTGGCGCAACTGAACTCTCCAACGGCACAATCGTCGTAAACGAACTGACTTCATTGAAATTCTTCACCGCTGCTGGCCGGTTCGTTCGAAGTGTGGGCCGACAAGGTCAGGGTCCCGGTGAGTTTGTACAAACGCGGGAGGTATGCCGTCTCTTGGGCGATTCCCTTTTGGTGATCGACTACTCAAACGGGAGCCTCAGCCTTTGGGATAGCGCTGGCACGCATGTGCGAACTTTCGCGCGCCCTGGTTTTGTGCCGCGAGGTGCGTGCGCTCCGGATGGATCGGTGGTGGCCCGTCGAATCAAACCCGGTTCTGGTGGAACGGAGAGTGCGGTTCAGTTGGTTAACCACGCGCTTGTCCGTCGCGACGGATCAACAATTCTCGAGTTAGGCCTGTTGCCGTCAGACCAGTATGCCGGCTCTGTCATGCGCGAGAGCAGTATCGTTGTCGATGGTGGGAATCTCGTAGTTGCAGATGGACGTCGATTCGAGTTTTTGATTCGGTCACTGTCTGGTCGACCGCGCCTGATCGTGCGATCTGCGGAAACTCCCCGTCCGATCACTGACCTGGAATGGCAACGACGCGCAGAATCGATGGTGCCTCGCGGCACGCCGTTTTTTCAGCGGCAGGCGAGCGTAGCGCGCACCATGGCAATGGACAGACCAGTAGCATTTCCAGCGATTCAGCAGATAAGGGTGGACCCACTGCACCGAATCTGGGTGCAGGATTTCGAATCGGAGCGATGGACGGTGTTTGACTCGCGGGGAGCGCTATTGGGTGCATTCTCGCTGCCTCGCCGGACAGGCTCGATGCGGGCGATGCTCGCGGGCATCGGCACTGATCACGTCGTTGTCCACACAATTGACACTGATGGTGCGGCGCACTTGTCATTCTATCGCATCCTCGTTGATGGACGCTAACGGAATTCGCGACCATGGCTACGCGACGCGCTGCTACCTGCTTGACATTCGGCTCGCAGAAGTCAACAGGCCTCGGCGACGTTGCGGGCCAAGTTCCGCGCGCCGTGCATCCCGACCGGCACGCCCGCGGCTTCGATTCAATCGACGCCTACTGCGTCGATAACGCAGCGTGCGATAGCTGAGTCCAGGGGGCACCCTTCAGGCAACCGCGAAGGTCAGTAGAAGTGCCGTGATGACTTCTCTCCAAGAACAGATGACAGCGCAGAAGCGTCGCGACGGCGGCTGAGCCGACTGCGAGAGGACTCAGACGGCGGTCAACTGTGGACGAGGAGGAGCCGCTATCCTCGAAATCGTTAGGATCGTTTACGGGTTCGCGTGATGCACAACAAAATGATCCTCTTCGCAATATTCGGGTCTCACCTTTCACCAGTACACGCGCCAACTTGCAGAAGCGCGACGAGGTTCACCAACGGATAACGCCATCATCGCCCCACACCCCAATGCATTGCGCGCCATGACAACACGCCGTCAACTGTCTCAAACTCCGCCTCACGCTGACGCGCAATCAAACGCGCGTCCACGAACGGGCGTCGCGCCACTCGCGCTGCTCCTCGCGCTGGCTTGCTCCAAGGGCCCACCGTCCGCCGCCGACTCCGCTACAGCACGCGCCGACTCCTCCGTCGTCGCCACACTCGCCGACACCGCGCCCAAGTCCACCCTCGCCCTCCCCGTCCTCGCTGAACCGGCCCGCGACGCGGACCTCATCCTGCGCGTCACCACCACCGGCCAGGTCCGCACCGACGCCGCCGTCAAGCTCCGCGCCGATATCGCCGGCGTTGTTGCACAACTCGTCGTCCGCCCGGGCGCACGCGTGGCACGCGGACAACTGCTCGTCCGACTCGACCCATACCCCCTCGAACTCGCCGTCCGCGAAGCACAAGCCTCGGCTGACGAAGCCGAACAACGCTTCCTCGAAAGTTATGTGCCCGAGTCACTCGTAACCGGGCACGGCCCCACGCCGACACAACGCAAAGCGCTGATAAATAAGTCGGGCTTAAGCGGCGCCACACTCCGCCTCGAACGCGCCAAGTACGACCTCACCCGCGCCACCATCACAAGCCCGATGGATGGCATGATTGATGGCGTTGACGTCGCCGCCGGTGAACACATCAGCGGCGGCCAGCAACTGCTCACCGTTGTTGACACCCGCAACCTTCGCATCGAAGCGCAGGTGCTCGAACACGATCTCCCCCTGGTGCGCGTAGGCGGCGAAGCACTCATTACGAGCGCCGGTGCACCAGGTCGCAACATTCGCGGACGTATCGATGCGGTGCTGCCACTCGTCGATTCACTCTCACGCTCCGGTCGCGCCATTGTGCGCGTCGTGGGTGATGGCACACTCCGCCCCGGCATGTATGCCGATGTACAACTGGAAGCGACACGGCTCACCAAACGCCGACTCGTACCATCACGCGCGGTGATTGAACGCGACGGACGCCCACTCGTGTTTGTGGTGAAAGACGGACGCG
>JAYSVL010000048.1:0-8184 GCA_043718595.1 Gemmatimonadaceae bacterium | reverse complement strand
CGTTTCGTCCGGAGCCTTGGTGAAGTCTTGCAGGAGTTTGCGCAGCGTCCCGAGAGTTTCCGGCTTGCTTGCGACGAACGCCTGGTTCAACTCCGCTTGGAAAGCGGAATCATCCGACTGCAGCGCCGGGGTGACGCCTGTTACTTTGGGAGAGCGCACTCGTGGCGCTACCCGCCGCATTGGTCCTGGCATGGCGAGGTCGTATGCCAGAGGCGCGCGAGCTTATCGCGTGCACCCTGATTGCCATGCTTGCTGTGTCCGCCGTGGCAATTCTGCCGCTCCAGGCCATACACAGTCCGGCGCTCGACTCAGGTCATCCGGTGACGATGCAGTCGCTGTGGGACGTGCTGCGACGCGCCCAGTATGATGTTGCGGGATTGTGGCCGCGACGCGCTCCGTGGTGGCTGCAGTTTGGCAATGTCTTTGAGTGGGCGGATTGGCAGGTCGCTTTTGGTGTACACCCGTTCGCTGGGCCGCGCTGGCCGCGCACCATGTTGTCGCTGTTGTGGGCGTGGCTGGCGGTGCTCGGCACCAGGCGATTGTGGCGGCGGGACGCACGCGTTGGTCGTGCTATGCTCATGTTGCTAGTGAGCGCGACATTCGGTGTCGCCATTTGGCTCAACCTGCGCGCAGGCCCGAGCTTCGGAGTGGGCGTGCTACCGAACGGTGCATCGCACGAGGCACGGGAGCGCGATTATTTCTTCGCGCTCGGGTTCTGGACGTGGGGTATGTTGGCCGGCATCGGGTTGGTCGCAATCGCTGAGCAACTGCGTCGTCGCCTGCCGAACGCGCTGGCCAGTACGGTGTTGGTTGTCGCGGCGGTCCCGATGCTGGCCAACGGTTCGGTCGCCAATCGTCACCGCGAACCAGCCGCGTCGCTCCCGCGCACTTTTGCCCGCCTGATGCTCGACGCCGTGCCGATACGTGGCGTCCTGATCGTTGCCGGCGACCACGATACGTTTCCACTCTGGTACTTGCAGCAGGTAGAAGGATACCGTCCCGACGTAACGATTGTGACCGCGTCTCTGCTCGGGGCGGTCTGGTATCGCGAGCAACTTGCCATGCGTTCGCATCTTCAATCGGGTCAGGCCTGGCAGGGTCAGTCGGCCGCACTCGGTGCCGTCTCACAATCGGCGACACGGGACAATCGCGCGCTTCGCGTGAGCGTGCTGGTCGCCCGCGACGAACGCGCCATGCTCAATCCGCGCGTGGGCTGGACACTGCAGGGACTGGTATACGCGCCTGATGCTGCTGTCGCAGCGCGCGCAACCAGCCTCGACCATGCTGCGCTGGTGCGAGCAGCTGAACAGCTGCCGCCATCAACGTTGGCACCATTGCCCGCTGGTGTGGACGCGGCGTACCAGCTGATGCAAGACGCGCTCAGCTGCACACGAATCACGAGCGTCACCGACACGTTACTTGTGTCGACATGCAGCGGCCCCTAACCTTACGTGCTATGCCAATTTCCGACCGTATCACGGATGATGCGGCAGCGACGGCGAGGGCGCCGTTTGTCGACGGGCTGGCGGGGGACCTTGGTGCCTTCCGCGCGCTGGTGGCGGAGCGCGTGTTGTCGGTGCGCGAGCGCATCGAGATAGCGCAAGCGCGATCGGGGCGCTCGCAGTCGGTGACCGTTATCGCGGTCACCAAAACGCATGGTCCGGAGGCGGTCGAGGCGGCGTGTGCCGCTGGCGTGTCGGACGTGGGCGAAAACAAAGTGCAGGAGGCGGTGTCCAAGCGGGCGTTGGTTCGCGCGTCGGTGCGATGGCACCTGATTGGCCACGTACAACGCAACAAAGCACAGCATGCGGCCACGTTCGACATGATTCATGGCGTTGACAGTGTGCGGTTGGCGCAGGCGCTCGACGCTGCCGCGCTCGCAGCGAACCGCGTGCTCGACGTGCTGGTGCAAGTGAACGTGAGTGGGGAGTCCAGCAAAGGCGGATTTGCGCCGAGCGACGTATCCGGAGTTGCCGCGCAGTTGGATGCGCTGCCACACCTGCGCGTGTGTGGGGTGATGACGATGGCACCGTTTGACGCGCCAGAGATGGTGCTGCGTGAAGTGTTTAGCGGCGCGCGACGCGTGCGCGACGCGTTGTTGCGTCATGGGCATCCGTCATCGGTGTTGAGCATGGGGATGTCCGATGATTTCGAGGTCGCGGTCGAAGAGGGAGCGACACACGTGCGCCTCGGTTCCGTGTTGTTTGGCCATCGACTGCACCAGTAACGTGAGCAGCACCGTCGCATTCGTTGCAGTCAACTCGGGAGGTTCGCATGACAGATGATGCCTTTCACCTCACCGCACTCGAAGCGCGTCGCTACGACTTCGGTAATGCCTTGCGCGGATATGATCGTGCGCGCGTGGACCAGTTTCGCGATCAGGTCGCCGATGAGCTGGAACGCCTATCGCGCGTCAATCAGGAAATTGATGCGAAGGCGCGAAGTTTCCATGAGCAGCTGCGCGCATTCCGCGATCGGGATAAGGCACTGAACGAGGCGCTCGTCAGTGCGCAACAGTTGCGAGGCGAAATTCGCCAGCAAGCGGAGCGTGAAGCGGTGTTGATCGTACGTGAAGCACAGGCGCAGGCCGACAAGGCCCTGCAGCAGGTCCGTGAGGATGTGCGCCGGGCAGAAGAAGAGCTGCAGCAACTATGGCGCGCTCGTCGCACGTACCTGGTGCAGTTGCGCCATCATTTGGAACGGCAACTCAACGAGCTCAAGGGCGCTGAAGATGAGCCTGCGCCGGCGATGCCGACGCCCCGTGAAGCCGCGCGTGCGACGCCACGTGAAACTGCACCCGTCGCCAGCGCGACACGTGTGCCGGCCGCCACGCCGTCGTGGCTGGATGTCGTGGAGGAAAAGTGAGCCAGACGGAAACGTTCCCCCAACTGCAGTACACGCAGGAGCACAAGGCGGTTGGCCTCGCCCATCCCGCGCTCGGCTTGCATGCGCGCGAGCGAATTGAGGCATGTGCGCAGGCTGTGCGTGCGCGATTTAGTCGCCGCGTTGATGCGGCCGTAATCCTTGGCACGGGGCTCGGTGGGCTCGCCGAGGAGATCAAGGTTGATGCGGTGATCGACTACGGCGAGCTGCCCAATTTTCCGCTGTCCACCGTGGAGTCACATCCTGGGCGGCTCCTTTGTGGTACGCTGGCCGGACGGACCGTTGTCGCAATGCAGGGGCGATTCCATCGCTACGAAGGGTACTCGCTGCAGCAAGTGACGTTCCCGGTACGCGTGCTGCGCGCGCTCGGCGCGGATGTGTTGGTGGTGAGCAATGCGTGCGGTGGCATGCATCCGCTGTGGGCGCCGGGTGATCTCATGCTGATCGCCGATCACATCAATTTGCTTGGCGACAATCCGCTCATTGGCCCGAACGATGATGCGTTGGGTCCGCGCTTTCCCGACATGTCGGAGCCGTATGACGCCGCACTTCGCACGGCAGCGCGCGCTGTGGCGCTCGCCAACGGGATCACTTTGCGTGAAGGCGTGTACGCCGCAGTGCAGGGTCCCAATCTCGAAACGCGCGCTGAGTATCGTTTCTTGCGCGCGACCGGCGCTGATGTCGTTGGGATGTCCACGGTCCCCGAGGTAATTGTCGCTCGCCATGGTGGCATGCGCGTGCTCGGCCTCTCGATCATCACGGACCAGTGCCTTCCCGACGCGCTCGAACCGGCCAGCGTGGCGCAAATTATCGCTGTCGCCCGTGCCGCCGAGCCGAAGCTGTCAGCCGTGGTGCGCGGTGTGCTCGCCGCGCTCTAATCACGTCATTCTCATTCGCGACTTTTCATCTTTCCGTTTGCTCTCATGACAGTTCCGTTGTACCCATTGCTTCCGGATATCGGCGCTGATGCGTTTGAGCGCGAGCTCCTCGCGCGCTGGGAAGCCGAGCGATTGTTTGCGCGTGTACAGGACGCACACAAAGACGGGCCCCCGTTTGTTTTCTATGAAGGACCGCCCACGGCCAACGGACGTCCGGGCATCCACCATGTGTTTGCCCGCACGATCAAGGATCTGTTTTGCCGGCACCGCGCAATGCAGGGACATTTTGTGCCGCGCAAGGCTGGCTGGGACACGCACGGCCTGCCGGTAGAAATCGAAGTCGAAAAAGAACTACAGCGTGAGGCGATTGCGCGTGCAGGTACGGATGCTGACGCGGCGCACGCCGCGACGGTCGGCGGGAAACAACTCATCGAACACGTTGGCGTCGCTGAGTTCAATCGTCGCTGTCGCGAGAGCGTATGGAAGTATCGCGCGGAGTGGGAAGAACTCTCAAAGCGCACCGCCTACTGGCTGGACTACGACAGTCCATACGTCACCTACGCGAACGACTACGTGGAGAGTGTGTGGTGGGCCCTGCGCACGCTGCACGACAAAGGATTGTTGTTCCGCGGGCACAAAATCCTGCCGTACTGCTCACGCTGCGGTACAACGCTGTCGAGTCATGAAGTCGCGCAGGGGTACGAAGACGTCGAAGCGCCGAGTGTCTATGTCGCGCTCGACTTGCTTGGCGCGCATGGTGTGCAACCGCTCGGCGTGCGTCGTCGCATTCTCGTGTGGACCACCACGCCGTGGACCCTGGTATCCAACACGGCGCTCGCGGTGCACCCCGAGCTCGAGTACGTCGAGCTGCGCAAGAAGTCCGTCGCCGACTGGACCATCCTCATGGCCGAACCGCGCGTCGCGGCCGTGCTAGGCCAGGACTGGGCCGACCGATGGGAGCGCGTCGCGACGTTTCGTGGGGCGGAGCTTGTCGGTTTGCAATATCGTCGGCCGCTCGACTGGGTCGCGTATCCAGACAGCGGTCGTCATGAAGTGATCGTTGGTGAAGACTTTGTCTCCGCTGCGGACGGCAGCGGCATCGTCCACATGGCACCGGCCTTTGGCGCCGACGACTACGCCGCGGGTCAGCGACACGGTCTCGCCTTCCTGCAACCCGTCACACCGCTCGGAGAGTTTGATTCCGACATTCCGGAAGTTGGCGGGCTTGGCGTGAAGGCGGCGGACGCGCGCATCATTGAAGTGTTGCGAGCGCGCGATGTGTTGTGGAAAGCCTCCACGTTTGTGCACGCGTATCCGCACTGTTGGCGCTGCGGCACGCCGTTGTTGTACTACGCCCGTGGCTCGTGGTTTGTCCGCACCACGGCGTTCAAGGACGACATGCTCGCGCGCAACGCGCACGTCAACTGGAACCCGAGCGAGATGGGCACCGGGCGATTCGGCGAGTGGTTGGCGAACAATGTGGACTGGGCCGTGTCGCGTGACCGCTACTGGGGAACGCCACTTCCGGTGTGGATCAACGACGAAGATCCAACGGAGGTCGACGTCTTGGGTAGCTACGCCGATCTTGCTGATCGGATGGGCACAGCCTTGCCGGACGACTTCGATCCGCATAAGCCGTACATCGATGCCTATACCTGGCCATCGCCAACCGGCGTCGGCACCATGCGTCGTGTGCCAGAAGTGATCGACGCATGGTTCGATTCCGGATCGATGTCGTTCGCGCAATGGCACTATCCGTTCGAAAACACGGACATGGTTGCTGCGCAGTTTCCGGCGGACTACATCGCCGAAGGCGTCGACCAGACCCGCGGCTGGTTCTACTCACTGCTCGCCATCGCCATAGGCCTAGGCGACGCATTGCCAAACAATGCGAGTGGTTCCGCTGCACCGTATCGCAGTGTCGTCGTCAACGACCTCGTGCTCGATGCCACCGGACAGAAAATGTCCAAGAGCAAGGGCAACGTGGTCAATCCGTGGGAGGTGTTGGAGCGGCACGGTGCCGACGCCGTCCGTCTATTCCTCGTCGCGTCCAGTCAGGTGTGGGTACCGCGGCGTTTCGATGAGAATGCGTTGCGCGAAGTGGCCGGTCGATTCTTGCTGACGCTGCGCAATGTCTACAACGGCATCTTCGCGACGTATGCAAATTTTGGCTGGACGCCAGGTGCACAGGATCCGCAGGTCGCCAGTCGCCCACTGCTCGACCAATGGATTCTGTCGCGGCTAGCCGGTGTCGAGCGTGAGGTAAACCAGCTGATGGAGTCGTTTGATGCGACGGTGGCCGCCAAACGTATCATCCAGTTTGTCGACGATGACGTGTCGAAGTGGTACGTGCGGCTCTCGCGTTCGCGGTTTTACTCCACCGATCAGCCAGACAACCGCGCGGCGTTTGCGACCCTGCACGAAGTGCTGCTGGTCACCTGTCGGCTGTTGGCGCCGTTCACGCCGTTCATGGCCGATGCGGTCCATCGCGGTCTCGTGGGAACCTCTGTGCACCTCGCGACATACACCAGAGGCGGCGACGCGCAGGTCGATGCACCGCTGGAGCAGGCGATGGAAGACGTGCGATTCCTCGCTGGCCTCGCGCACGCGGCGCGCGACGTTGCCGACCTGAAGGTGCGACAACCGTTACCGTCGCTGCAGTGCGTCGTCCCCGACAATCGGGCGGTGCCTGCGGAACTGGGGGCTTTGCTGGCGTTGGAATTGAACGTCAAGTCGGTCGGATTTGTGTCGTCAACCGATGCGCTCGTGTCGTTGGAAGCGAAGGCCAACTTCCGGGCGCTTGGCAAAAAGTTCGGCAAGGACACACCGGTGGTGGCCGCAGCAGTCGCCGGTATCCGCGAGGATATGTTGCATCTGCTGGCGGAAGGATCGACGGTGACAATCGACGTGGGCGGTGTCGCCTGCTTGATTGCACCTGAGGACGTGACCATCATCCGTCGCGCATCGGGAGACGCCATCGTGCAAGAGCACGGTGGTTATGGCGTGGCGCTCGATCCCACGATTACGCCGGCGCTGCGTGATGAAGGTCTTGCGCGTGAGGTGATCAGTCGCATTCAACGGTTACGGAAAGAGGCCCAGCTAGACCTCAGTGACCGCATTGCTGTCGCTGTCGTTGGCGATAACGAACTCGAAGGCGCGATGACGGCCCATCGGACGCGCATCAGTGAAGAAGTGCTCGCAGTGCGGTTTCTGATCGGCGCAGTTGTCGGGTCTCCGTTCGGTGAGGATTCAGGTATCGATACATGGACTGCGACGCAGACCGCGGACGTCGATGGACGGCCCGTCCGAATCGCGCTCATTAAGGAAGGCATGTGATGGTCGTACCGAATACGGCAAAAAAGCCAAAGCCGATGTCGAAGAAGATGCTGGCGCACTTCGAGAAACGCCTGCTCGAAGAGCGACGTCGCGTATTGAAGGAGCTTGGGCACCACAGCGACACGTTCGGTCCGGACGGCGACGCGTCAGATGGTGATTCCGGCGCCTATTCGTTCCACATGGCGGATCAGGGCACGGACGCCATGGAGCGCGAGAAAGCGTTCCTCTTTGTGTCGCAGGAAGGTCGGTTTCTCTGGCATATCGATCAGGCGCTGCGGCGACTGTACAAATCACCGGCCACGTTCGGCAAGTGTCACCAGTGTGGCGAAGAGATTGCCTTCGATCGACTGGACGCCTTGCCGCATGCCCGGTTTTGCTTTGCGTGCAAGCAGCGTGAGGAAGAGGCTAAAAAGGCGTGATGTGAAGGCTCTCGTCTGCTGGCCCGTACTGCTGTTGGTAGTGGTGCTCGATCGCCTCACGAAAGTGTTGGCGGTCGAGCTGCTGCCGCCGTCTGGCATGCCGAAACCGTTGCTCGGCGAGAGCGTGCGTCTCGCACTCGTCTACAATCCTGGTGCGGCCTTCGGGCTGTATCTCGGCGGATACTCGCGCTGGATCTTCATGGCGCTCACGATCGGCGCCCTGGTGATCCTGTGGCGCTTGTATCAGCAGACGGCGGCCCACAACCTGCGACGCGCCTTGGCCGTTGCCTTGGTTGGCGCCGGTGCGCTAGGCAACCTTATCGACCGACTCCGCAGCGAACTCGGTGTGGTCGACTTCATCGATGTTGGCATCGGCGTTCATCGCTGGCCGACGTTTAACATTGCCGACATGGCGGTCAGCACCGGTGCCTGTTTGCTCGCACTTGTCTTGTGGAGAGAAGATCGCGTGCGGCCTGACGTGCCGGTGGGGGCGCCGTGACGTCGTCCTTGGCGGACCAGGCGTACGCCGATGCACCACCAGAGGCATCAAGCACGCTGCGTTTCTGGCTCATCGTGTTGGCGGTCACCGCACTCGATTTCATCACCAAAGCGTGGGCCGTGCAGCATTTGGCACCGCGACACATTCCGCACAACGTGATCGGTGATGT
>JAYSVL010000470.1:0-3834 GCA_043718595.1 Gemmatimonadaceae bacterium | reverse complement strand
ACGCGTAGAAGTACTGCACGTCGCGCGCACGCGACCCGAGCACATTGAGCACGCTCGCCGTGATTCGCGTCGGACCGATTGCGTAGCCGAGGCTCGCGTTCATGAGTGTCGTGGGCGTACCGCGCACGCTGTTGTCTTCGATCAGCGGATGCGCACCAAAATGCCGTACGCGCACCACGGCGTGCAGTCCCCGGCCGATCGGCTCAAATGAAACACCGGCGGCAACCACGTTCTCCAATGCACCGGGCACCGACTGTTGGCCCGCCGCTTCATCGCGATAACGCGCTTTGGTGAACGACACGTCGGCATCAAAGGTGAGCCGCGGGTCCGGGCGCCAGAAGTTGGCGAACGTCACACCAGTGCGACGACTGCGTCCCTGCGGCTCTGTCGTTCCCGCATCGCCAACAGACAACAGTTCACTGTCCAGCGCGAGCGTCCACAGCGACGCCGACGAACGGAATCCTGATGACGTCGACGTGCGAAAGCCGATCTCACCTCCGCGCGACCGGACCAGCGGTACCACGCGATCGACGGCGGCGCCGCTCACGGGATCAACCGAAATGGTGCTGCCGCGCGCGTCGTTGCTGTGGAATCCGAGTCCACCGCCGACATACACTTCGCTCCCGGCGAACGGGCCGAATATCAGCGAGCCCTTGGGACTGACAATGCCCGCCGAACGTGATCCCGAGTTGGCCACACGATCGCTGGCGACGTCGAACGAGTAGGCGTCACCGCGAAGGCCGAGGATGGTGCGCACGGCTGGATGCCAGCGCGACTCGACACTGCTCCAGAGAGCGGCACTGCCCTGGCCGACATCATCAGCACGCACGGTGCTGGTCGCAACGCGACGTGTCGAACGATTGAGCGCGACGCGCGCGTCATCGTACCGACTCTGCACGCCAACGCGCACGGTGTGATCGGCTCCTATGCCATGTGCCGCGCGCGAGTACTCAGCGTCGAGTCCGCCGATGGAGCGATGATCGACTTGCTCGATCTGATCACCAGTCGCCGCATTGTCGAGCTGATACGTGAAGTTGGACCACAAATTGAACGCGTAGCGAATCGCGTACGCGTCGACACGCAGCACACCGGCGTTCATCGCGCGGCGCCACGACAGCGAGAGACTGTTGCGATTCGTATTTCCGCCGAGCGATTGATCGACTTGTCCGAAGCGCGAGACGGCACCGCTGGCGACCGCGCGGGCGGGAATCTGGTCGGACGAGTTCCAGCGATTGCTGTACGTGAGTCCCAACAGCGACACTTCATTGCGGCCGTTGCGCCGGGTCCATCGACCAACGCCGCTGAACTTGCGCAGGCCCTGCGCGATATCCCACGGACCGTCGTAGTGCTTCGCCTCGCCACCCAGCAGCAGCGTGTTGTTGCCACGGGTTGTGCTTCCGGCCAGTACCGTGCGGGCAAATCCCCACGCGCCGGCCTCGGCACGCGCGATTGGCGATGGCAACGTGCGAACGAGGTTCAGCGTCGCTCCACCGGCGGCACCAAAGTCACCCAGCTCGGCGTAGTAGGGCCCAAGTTTGTACTCAAGATGATCGACCAGCTCGGGAATCAGCAGATTGAGATCGGAGTAGCCCTGCCCATGCGCGTGGGTTGGCATGTTCATGGGCATCGACTCGATGCGCGTTTGGAAATCGGTTCCGTGATCGAGATTGAAGCCGCGCACGAACATCTGATTCGCCTTTCCGTCGCCGCTGTGTTGCGTGAGGATCATTCCCGGAATCGCCTCGAGAATTTCACCTTCGCGGACGAGCGGGCGCAGGCGTAGGTCTGCGCGTCCTACACGTCCCTGCGATGCGCTTTGCGCGATGCCCGTCAAGTTGTCGGAGCGACCAGTCACTTTGACGACCGACAGCGAGGTGGCGCGTGTGGAGTCCGTTGCGGCTTTCGCCCGCGCGGAATCGGATTGCTGCGCATGCGCCGCGCTGACCGTGACGAGTCCGGCGAAGAGCGCGCCGAATACGTGCTGCGTCAATCGCGCCAACGGATTCTTCCGTCTGAGAATGGTGAGCATTGTGAACACGCGAGTCGGTGATCGGGGACTGTGAGCGGCACCTGCCCAGCGACGGGTAGGCCCGCGATCTCAGAGGAACTACGCCGCACACGGCCGCTCGGATGGCTGCGCACCCACCGTACATTCAGCCATGGCATTCTCCAGCCAACTCGCGGTGGCCGACTCGATCGCCCTCCTGCCCGGCAGTGGACTGCCGAAAGGGGGCATGATGCTGGTCGTCGGCGGACTCGTCTACGTCCTGCCCACCATGCTGGCGTGGAAACGACAAAGCAGCCGACGCTGGCGCATCACTGCGATCAACCTCTTGCTTGGCTGGACCGTCATCGGATGGATCGTGGCCATGGTACTGACGTACGCGTACGAACCGCCCCCGGTCGGTGCAGACCCCGATCGCGAGCACATTCCCGGATCGTCGCGCGGGCAGTAGGCTAGTCGCATGCGCTTCTCTGCCCTGATCGGCATTGCTGGACTGGCCACGACTGCTGCGGCGCAGGGCGCTCCACGACTGCTGCGGCGCAGGGCGCTCCGTCGGTGACTGCCAGGACCACGCCGTGCGATGGCCGCACGCGTCGCGGGTGGAGATTCGACGCTCGGCGCGCACCGTAATGGGGAAGGCGCGTGCACCGGGTTGGGCACGCACGGTGCTGCAGCCACTGCTACTGGGCACGCCGACACGCGCGTCAGCGATCGCGCCGTTCCTGCAACTGCGCGACGGTGGTCCATGCACCGAACGTCGGCGGTCGGAATCGGAACGCTTGCTGCGACAGTTGCCGTATCTCGCCGACGCAACGGTCAGCGTGTTTGATGAAACGGACGGCACCGTGCGCATTGAAGTGGAGATGATCGACGACCTGCGGCCTGTCATTGGTGTGGGACTTCGGCAGTCGCATCTCAACGATGTAGAGTTGGGCAACTCCAACATTGGCGGTTCGGGTCAGCTCGCCGCGCTACGCTGGCGCGACGGGGGCGCGTTTCGCGATGGATTTGGACTGCGCTACGCTGACTTTACGGTACTGAATGGGCCCAATCTCGCGGTGGTGAACGTGGCCATCACACCGCTGGGATCGTTTGCACAGTACTCGTTGGGTCGACCGTTCTACACAGACCTGCAACACGCGGCGGGTTATGTCGGGTACGTGAAGGACGACGGCTACGCGTCGTTCACGCGCACCGACGGCGATGCGTTCTCCATTCGCAGCTCACGCGAGCGCGCCGACGCTGGCGTCGCCGTTCGACTCAATACGGTTGGTCGCGTATCCTGGCTGGTTGGCGCGCTCACGAGTTTTGAGAGCCGAGGTGCCGGTGATCGCGTTGTGCGCATCACCGATAGTGGATTCGTGGACACCACGGACGTCGCGTTGACCGGCCGCTATCAGGCGCGAACGAGTACACGTGCAGGGTTGGTCCTCGGAATGCGCGCGCTCAGCTTTGCCAAGGTCCGCGCGTTTGACGGAGTGGAAAGTGTCCAGGACGTGGCGCGCGGCCTCCAGCTTTCCACTACGCTCGGCAAGGGTATCGCCGGTGATGACCGTCGAAACTTCGCGACGGTCGATCTCTACACAGGTGTCGGTTCCGCCGAAGCGTTTGTCGGACTGCGCGTCCAGATGGAAGCACGTCAGCGCGCCAGTGGATGGGGCGACGGTGTCGCAAGTGGACGACTGGCGTGGTACAGTCACCCCAGTACTCGACAGACGCGCATCGTTTCACTCGAATACGCCGGTTCGTCGTCGGACAGCGTGCCGTACCAACTCACGATCGCTGACGCGCAGAGTGGAATTCGCGGCTACACGGGATCGCGCATGAGT
>JAYSVL010000469.1:0-12150 GCA_043718595.1 Gemmatimonadaceae bacterium | reverse complement strand
CGCAGGATGCGGGGTGTCACTATATGAAGGTGTTGGTCTAAGCACGCGGTGCCGCGGACGCATGACAATCACGTCAAGACGCTTTCTGTCTCCGTTCGGAGCCCACATATCGCCGCACATGTAGCGGCGTGACGACCGCAACTGTGCCAACCGTACACAATTCGCGCTGCTGCACGCGTCCCGTGCGCTCGATCTTGCCCCAGCCAGGCGCCCATCCCTTAAGCGCCGCACGCATGGCTTTGACAAGCGCGATGTAGAGCACTTGTCGATAGGCGACACGCTGCAGGGGGACAAGCAACGCCTGGCGCAAGCGTTCGCCCGGTTCGAGCGCTACACCAAGCAGGGCGGTGGCGGTGTCGATGACGAGGAAGGTGGCGTACAGCGACACAACGGGTTGTGCATGAGCCCACGCTGCATGCGCACCGATCGCCGGTGACTCGATCAGCCAACGCACCACCGTCGCGAGCAGCGCGAGATCGGCGGCTGGCGCGAGCAGCGGAAAGAGCAATTGAAACAACCAGATGTTCGGCAATCCGACGAGGCCGAGCGCACCGTTGGAGGGTCGCAGCAGCGCGGCGCGATGTTTCCACGCGCACTGCAACGTGCCAAAACTCCAGCGAAATCGTTGCTTCAATAGCCCGTCGAACGTTTCCGGCGCTTCGGTGAGGGCAATCGCACGATCGGCGAGCGCGACGCGGTGACCATCGCGCAGCAGCGTGAGCGTGAGATCCTGGTCTTCGGCGAGGGTGTCACTGCGAAATCCGCCCGCCGCAAGCACCGCGCTCTTGCGCCATGCACCAATCGCTCCGGGCACCACTGTGATGCAGTTGAGCAAAACAAAGGCGCGGCGATCGAGGTTTTGACTGGTCACATACTCGACGGCTTGCCACTTCGTGAGCAGATTGACGCGATTGCCAACTTTCGCGTTGCCCGCGACCGCACCCACGCGCGCGTCGGCGAGCGGGCGCACCAGGTGACGCAATGCATTCGGCGCCAGCAACGTGTCGGCATCAATCACGGCGATCAGCTCACCCTGCGCCACGCCGATGCCCGTGTTGAGGGCTGCGGCTTTGCCGCCGTTGGGTTGGTGGAGCACACGCAGCCGCGCATCGGTGCTCGCGGCGAGGGCGCGCCGCAGCGTGTCATCGGTCGAGCCATCATCAACGACGACGACGTCGAGGTCGGGATACTCCTGCGCGAGCACGGAGTCGATCGTCCGCGCAATGACGCTCGATTCGTTATAGGCGGGAATCACTACGGACAGGCGCGGCAGATAGCGCGCGTCGTCATCGCGTCGGGCATACGTCGGGCGGAACCGTTGCGCCACAGCGAGTCCACCAATCGCCAACAGACGCACCACGCCAAGCACCAACGCCACCAGAAATACCGTCACGAGGAGATACTCGACCACATTCGCGAAGCGCAACGCGGCGAAGTTGAGCAACCGTTGCGGTGCTTCGTACACCGGCGCGGTCGACATGCCGGCCGACTGATCCGCATCGAGCAGCCCAGCGACCGTCGACATCTCGTACCCGCCCGCTCGCAGTGAGTCGATGAGCGGCCCCAGCGCGGCGACGGTTGACGATCGATCACCGCCAGCGTCGTGGAGCAACACAATGCGACCAGCACCGCGACGCACCCCGGCCAAAGTCGTAGCGACGATGCGACTGGGCTCTTGCTCCTGCCAGTCCTTGGCGTCCACTTCGAGTCCAACAACGCGATAACCAAGATCGCCGGCGATGGTCATCGGTCGCAGCCGATCTTCGGTTGATGGTCGTGCGTCGCCGATGTACGGCGGGCGGAACAACAGCGGTCGATGTCCAGTGACGGTCTCAATCACGCGACCAGTCGCGGTGAGTTCCACACGAATGGCCGCGTCGCTCAATCCGGACAGTTCGGGGTGACTCCACGAGTGATTGCCAATCTCGTGTCCCTCGTCGACAATGCGACGCGTGAGCGCTGGCAATTTTTGTACTTGTCGGCCGATGACAAAAAAGCTGGCCAACGCCTGACGCGACTTGAGTGTGTCGAGCACTTGCGCCGTGAACACCGGATCGGGTCCGTCATCAAACGTCAGCGCGACGCGTCGAGTGTGCGCGCCGCCACGGGTGATCATGTACCCGCCCGGTGGACGCGTTACCGACTGCGTGGCGATAAACCCTGCCGCGTCAACACCAACATGTCGCGATCCGTCACCCTGATGCCCTTCAACGGCCAGCACCTCGCCATCACCAACAATCACCGACAACCCGTGCTTCGGCAGCGCCGTAAGTGAATCGGGCGCGTTGGTCACACCCTGTTTGCCCAGCACGCGCCAGAGCGTGGCATCCTCACTGCCGAGTCGCCACACGGCAACGCCCGCGGCACCAGTGCTGAAGGTCGCACGCATCTGATTCCACGCCGTGACACCATCGAGGTACCACACCGTATGCCGGACACGAGCCGCGTCGAGCCACGTCGCCATCGGATTGCGCATCTCGGCGCTGAATGTCGGGCCAGCGCCGGTGGCGCTACTGAGCGCCATTGCTTCGCCAACACTGACCGTCGCTGCCTGCGGTCGATCACTGCGCCAGTGATATCCGTATTGCCCAAGTCCGACGATCAACTTTGACGCGGGCACGTGGACAAGCACCGCATCAAGCCGTTTCGCAAACCATGGCGCGCTGCCCACCGGTCCGGGTGTGTCCTCGTCAGCGTGTTCGTCATACAACATGGGGATCACATAGTCGACGGCTTCGCCATACAGGCGTAGCGGGTAGGTGTCGTCGTCACCAACGGGAACGGCAACCGAGACAAGGGCACCGAGCGGTTCCAACTCACGTCGCAATTGCGCGAGAAACGCGAGGACCAGCGGGTGCGCGTCGTTCGGCAGCAATTCAAAGTCGACAGTCACGCCGCTCAGGCTATACTTGCGCACTGCGGCGACAAGTTGCGCAACCGACTGCGTGCGACGCGCGGGCGTCGAGACGGCAGACAAGGCGAGCGACGAGTCAAAACCTGTCGTACCAAAATTGGTGATCATCAGGTGCACGCCGGCACCACGGTCCCGCGCGTCGGACACCACGTCAGGATCGAGGGTGAGCGTGATTGCTCCGGGCGCACCGCGACCGAGAAACGCCCCTTCGACAATCACCCAGTCAAGGTGATCACCAACTCGTTTGAGCGCCGCGCGACTACTCGCGTCCCATTGCACCACGAAGGCGGCGACGATGGGATCGGGAACGGGCGTGGCGACAACGCGCGAGACCGGCATCGGCTGGCACGGGGCCAGTCGCGTACGTGCCGTCGTGGCGACGGTACATGTGGCGCGTGCTGGTCGCGCCGTCGATCTCCGTGTTGCATCCGCATACCGATGCAGCGGCAGCGGCTCCACCACCGGCGGATTGAACACACCGATCGCCACCGATCCGCCGAGCAAACAGGCGATCGCGGTGGAACCAAAGACAATGCTGCGCAGAGCCCTGCCGCGGCGACCGGTGGGTTCATGGAAGACGGGACGTGTGGGCACCCCAGAAGGATCGGTTCGTGCGACACCAATCTGAATGCCTCACGCGCCAGAGTCAGGCGCGCTTGTGAGCCAACGTCGTCCCTCCTAGGTTGCCGCTATGAATCGACGGGGGTTTTTGACGCGCGCCACGATCGGAGTGGTTGTTGGCATGAGCGGTGTCTCCTGCGCTGACCCGGCTCGCGGTGCGGCTGGCGATGACATCGCTCGCGAAACACCCCCACTGGCGGCGGCCCTTGGGATCGACGCGGTGCACCGTCTTGGCCGCATCTATATACTGCAGACGAAAGCGATACAGCAGACGAAAACGCGGCCACGCGAGCAAACCGCTGATGCACTGCGTGCGATGATCGGCGAGTCGCGGGCGGACGCCCGTCGCTGGTGGTGGTCGGACACGCCGACACTCACTGCCGTGATTGTCGCAGATTTTGCGGCCGGTCGTACGGTGTTAGTCGATGGCTGGATGTTGTCGCTCACCGAAGCTCGGCATTGCGCACTTGTTGCGTTGGTTGCAGGCTAGACACCGCACGGTCGCAACCACACGTCATGCACATTGATGCGCGTACGCTGGATGATGGCAGTGAGCTCGCGGCTGACATCTGTATTGTTGGTGCTGGTGCGGCCGGAATCGCGCTGGCGATGGAGTTCGTGCGAGGATCACAGCGTGTTGTTGTGCTCGAAGGGGGTGGGTTTGATCGCGAAGACGCGATGCAAGAGCTCTACCGCGGCGAGATCGCTGGGCGCGCGTACTATCCGCTGGAATCGACACGACTGCACTACTTTGGTGGCACGACGGGACATTGGGGCGGCTACTGTTCGCCGCTCGACGCTATCGACTTCACACCTCGCAAGTGGGTTCCGCATAGTGGGTGGCCGATCACGCGAGCCGATCTCGATCCGTTCTACGCGCGTGCACACACGCTGCTTGATCTCGGGCCGTACGAGTACACGTCATCACACTGGATGCAGCAGGATGCGCGACGACAGCCGTTGCCGCTTGATCGGTCGGTGTTCACGGAAAAGATGTGGCAGTTTAGTCCACCGACACGCTTCGGCAGCAAGTATCGCGACGCAGTCACACGCTCGGCGAATGTGCATTTGTACACACACGCGAACGTCGTTGAGGTTGAGGCCAACGAAGGGGTGAACGCTGTCGACGCGGTGCGCGTGCGGCAATTCAATGGGCGTGAGCTGCGAGTGCGGGCGAAACGGTTTGTGCTGGCCTGCAGCACGATGCAGAACGTGCGGTTGTTGCTCGCATCAAACGCACGCGCGAACACTGGGCTCGGCAATGCACACGATGTTGTGGGTCGCTATTTCATGGAACATCTGGAAATGCCCTGTGGCATGGCCGCGTTGCTCAAGCCACAGTCGATGTACCTCTACGCGTTCGACTTTGGTGTTACCAAGGTGCGCGCTGAGTTGCAGCTCAGCGATGCGCGTCAGGAAGCGCTTGGTGTGCTCAACGCGACCGTATCATTTGACGTGGCGCCCGAATCCGGCGTTGCCCTCAGCACGTTTGAAGCAACGTCGCCATCCGACGTGGAACTGTTTCGGCGCGAAACGCGTGACAGCATGACGGCCGACATGCGCTCACCAGAACTGCATTACGACGCAGCGACCGTGGCCCGTCGTCCGTTGTTTGCGTTGTCGACGCGGCAAGAGCAGGCGCCCAATCCGGCGTCGCGCGTCACATTAAGTCGGGAACGCGATGCACTCGGCGTTCCGCGTGCGCGCTTTGACTGGCAACTCACGCCACTGGACAAGCGCACCATGCGGAGCGTGTTCACTGCACTCGGCCAAGAATTTGGACGACTGGGGATTGGGCGCGTGCAAATTCGCGATTGGTTGCTGCAGGACGACTCGCAGTGGCCGCCGCTCGTGAGTGGCGGATGGCACGACCTCGGTGCAACGCGCATGCATGCTGATCCACGGTACGGTGTGGTGGATGCGCAGTGTCGGGTGCATGGGCTGGCCAATTTGTATCTTGCTGGAGGCGGTGTCTTCCCTACGGCCGGTTCAGCGAACCCCACGTTGACGATTGTGGCCCTCGCGTTACGTCTCGCCGATCATTTGCGCAACTAACCCTTCTGCATCTGCGACGCTCGGCTACCGACGCGCGTGGAGGATCCAAGTCATGAGTACGTTTCGACTAGCTCTGCTGCTGGTACTGTGCTTCGCGCCCTCGCGCGCGTATGCGACGTGGTCGGTGATTGCGATCAACACGAAGACCGGGCAGGTGATCATCGCCTCCGCGACGTGTGTTCGACAGGCCGCGTTTCCCACGCGCACGCCAAACGCGGCGCGCGACCTAATGGATGTGCAGGCCGTGATTGTGCCAGGCATTGGTGTCGCCGCATGTCAGGCCGGTGCCGACAATACGCGTCGCAATCAGATGCTGGTTTATGCAGAGCTCAAGAAAGGCACGCCGCCGCAACAGATTCTCGAGATGCTCCAGCAGGATCCCGACATCGAACGTCGGCAATTTGGCATTCTGGCGATCCCCAACGGGAGCACAATCACGGCGGCGAACAACATGATCGGCTTCAATGGCAGTGGCAATCAGCAGTCGTCGCTCTTCTTTGGTGGGCAGGTGGGCGACTTCTTCTATCAGGTGCAGGGGAACACACTGCTGGGCTATGACGTGGTGCAAAAGGCGGCGTTGGCGTTTACGCGCGCAACCGGCACACTCGCCGACCATGTGATGGCGGCGATGGATGCGGCGGACGCAAACGGCGGTGACAAGCGTTGCAACTGTGGCAACAATCCGCTCACGTTTGTGCCGTGCGACAACAGGACGGCGCATGTGGCGTACCTTGCAATCGCCAATAAGGACGACGCGATGGGTGTGACGCCGACGACGGGCAATACTACGCCTTTCTCTCAGTGACCGACGACAACATTGTCAAAGGGGAGAGCGCGAACCCGGTGGTGACATTGCGCAAGCGGTATGAGGCAGGGGAGAAGCGGACGGCGGCGCCTGGACCGACGCTGTACAAGCCCGCGGACTAAACGATCTGAGGCGAAATGCGTGGTTCATCCACGGTATTCGGGTTTTCCAAGTGAACGCAATCGTCGCGCGAATCCGATCTCATTCGGCATCCGAGTCATCGTCCAGATCGGACAGCAGGTGGCGGAGGTAGGCATCGGGTGCGTTGAGAAAGTCGCGCGTGAGGCGGAAGTGTTCCGTCTCGTGATACGGCGTTGGCGTGATCTCGCCGTCGGCAAAGCTGAGTACACGCGCGCCCGGTAAACAGAGCAAGATCGGCGAATGCGTCGCGACAATGAACTGCGCTACACGCCGAGTTGCCAGTTCATGCATGATGCGCAGAAAGGCGAGTTGACGCTGCGGTGATAGTGCTGCTTCGGGTTCGTCGAGCAGGTACAGGCCATCCTCGAAGCGATGTTCGAACAGCGCAAGAAACGCCTCGCCGTGAGAGCGTTCGTGCAGCGACCGCCCACCGTAGCGTCGCAATAGACTCCCTGTGGCTTCGAGATGCGTCGAGAACTGGTGAAACGTCTCTGCGCGCAGAAAGAAGCCGTCGGTTTGGCGCTGCCGCCACGACAGCGAGAACGCGCGGCCGAGCGCGTGCCCTTCGGTGTCCTCGACAAAGTGATGATCGCGATTGCCACCGTGCAATCCGAAGCCGGTGCTCCACGCAAGCGCTTCGAGCACCGACGACTTGCCAGAACCATTCTCTCCAACGAAGAAAGTGACCGGAGTCGTGAACTCGATCGACAAGCCCTCGGCCAGAATCGGTAGGGTGAACGGGTGCACGCCTGGCTGCACACGATCCTCGCGCATGGATACGCGCGTGAGGAAAGGGCTGCCCGATATCTCGTTCAGAACTTGCTTGCGTGCGCGTGGGGGCATGTAGCGAGGGGGAACGTGAGGCGAGCGGTGAGAAGTCGCCTGCGCCACGGTGTTGCTGCAGTTGCACGGTCACCACTCACAAGACGGCGGGCGCTTGCTCCTATCGCGCCGCAGCGCGAAACGAAACAGGTTCGAGTGTACACACGTCAGCAAGGTGGCCGCCAAGCACGAAGAACTTCGGCACCGTTCCGAATCGAAAGACCCGGAAGAGCCTGTAGGCGGTAGCAAGCTCGCTCGACACACGCAGTTCATTCGCCGAGACGAAGAACGGAGTGTGGACGCCAAAACGTGTTGTCTTAACTTCGATGAAACGGTCTGCGCCATCGACCTCGAAGGAATGAATATCGTAACCGAACCCATCGCCTCGTACAACAGAGACGTGTTCAACGCGTTCAGCGAGTTGTCGGTGGCCCGCTGTCCACAAACGCTCGTGCTCCAACGCCAACACCAGCTCTTCCCCACCCCTCCCCAGCGCGCGATTGGACGCATCGCGTGCCACAAAGTCAAAGGTCGAGATGGTCAGCGCTAGCCGCTTGTTGTCGGAAGTGCTCTGCTCACGCCGTGGAGGGTCTACATGCTCAGCGATGATCGACCAGCCTGAGCTCGCCGTCGGAACGGGCGACTCCCATCGACTCTATGAGATGTAGCAAGCGTGGCCGCTTCTCGATTTCCGCCGCGACAACGCCGTACAGGACTTCCTGGACGTTCGACCGCGGCTGGTATCCGTCAATGATCGGAAAGCCGAGCTGCTGCAACACGTGGCTGATGTTTGGATGCTTGAGTTCGATGGCTCCCCGCGAGCGACCGATTCTCGCGACGAGCGCTCGGTTCCGCGCCGCTTTGTTGAACGGTTGCCCCATCAGCTCGAGTTCGAGAGCATCGAAGTAGTCGGAAACGATCGCCGCGTTTTGCTCGCGGCTCCAAGCTTCGCGCGTTCGCCGAGACTGCATATTTGTCTCCTTAGGTTAGTGGTCCGCGCCCAGCAGCGATCGGACGTTGTTCTCCAACCTTGGTCGCCCGCTCAAACGCCCACGCCAACTGCAACACGCTCCACTCCCCCCGCGCACGCCCCACAATCTGCACACCCACCGGCAACCCCGACGTCGTAAACCCCGCCGGCACTGAAATCGCGGGACTCGCCATGAACGACACGTACCAGCACGAACGCATCCAGTCCACGTACGTCGTCATCGGCACACCGTCAATCTCCGTCGGATACTCCACGTCAATCGCAAACGGCGACACCTGCGTCACCGGCAGCACAAAGTATTCGTATCGCTCGAAAAACTCCGCTGCCTGTTGATACATCAACGATTGCCGCGCCACCGCACGCGCAACGTCCGCCGCTGATTGTCGCTCCGCTTCCGCAATCTCCCACCGAATCGGCGCTTTCACCCACTCGGGTCGTTCCTTCGCCAAAGCTGCATAGTTGCTGTGAAACGACAAATGTCGGAGCGTCAGAAATGCGTCATTCACGCCGCTGAAATCCGGCTCGTCGTCTTCCACAATACAGCCGAGTGATTCGAATACGCGCCGAGTGGCGTTGACAACACGTCGCACTTCGGGCTCACACGGAATGCCACCAAGCCCTGTCCACCATGCCACACGCGCGCCTTTGAAATCGCGCTCCAACGGCTTCGCAAACTGCGCCGGATCTTCATTGATGCTGTGCGGCTCACGTGCATCAAAGCCCGCCATGGCACTCAGAAGCAACGCGACGTCACCAACCGTGCGCGCCATCGGCCCCATCACCGATAGCGGTGACCACCCCGGCGCGTCACTCGGCACACGACCCGGTGACGGACGCAACCCCACCACATTGCAGAACGCCGCCGGGTTGCGCAGCGAACCACCGGTGTCACTCCCATCCGCCAACGGCACCATCCCGCACGCCAGCGCAACAGCCGCACCACCACTGCTGCCGCCGCACGACTTGGTGAGGTCGTACGGATTACGCGTCGGACCAAACACCGTATTGAACGTGTGCGACCCCGCACCAAACTCCGGCGTGTTGGTTTTGCCAATCGTGATCGCACCAGCCGCACGCATGCGCTGCACAATCGTCGCATCCGCCGACGGCACGTGATCGCGATAGAACGGCGACCCGCGTGTGGTGCGAATGCCCGCGGTGTCGACGAGATCCTTATGTGCGACAGGCAATCCGTGCAGCACGCCCGTCGGTCCGCTGCGCACGATGACATCGTCCGCATGCGCTGCGGCGGCCATCGCGCGGTCGGCGACGAGCGTGACGATCGCATTCATCGACGGATTCACGCGTTCGATTTGCGCTAAGTGCGCACGCATAACCTCCAGCGCCGACACGTGTTTCGACCGGAGCATGGAGGCAAGCGCTGTTGCCGGGAGGAAACACAGGTCGCTGTCCGACGACATCGCTACACTCGCTCCCGGCTCACGCGCTCGGCGCGTTGCACTCCGCTCACCGCGTTCGGTACCTCGTTCACGGCGTCAGATCAGCGCGATAACTGATCGCAAACTCCAGAAATCGCGAGATGTCAACGATCGACGCGCCACGAAATCGGATCGTGTGTGCATCAACGCGCTCCGTACCCGGCAGATACGACATCATCTCGGCCGACGTATAACTCTTGTACGTCAGTTCGAGTTGGAACGGTCCTCGAGCGGGCGTCGCCCTGAAATCTTTGAGACGAAGCACCGCCGCCCTAGCCTTCGCGCGAATAAGCGCCTGCGACGCCTCGGGTGTCATCACGGCCGCCGCATGAAAGCTGATCGACCGCTTCACCACCGCGCCTTCAACGTTGCCCGTCAACTTCTGCACTTCGCCGACCGCTTGTTCATCACCCGACACCATCACCACGGGCACACCAAAGTGTCCAGCAATCGTCGCGTTGATCCCCGACTCCGACATCGGCTGCCCATTGAGACGCACCGCAGCAAACGTCGCGCTGGAGATCGTGTGTGCGCGCACACCCTGCGGGTTTGTTGTCGCCGAGTGGTAGCCAATGAACATGACCGCGCTGAAGGTGGAGTCGATACCCTCCATCATCATCAGCGGTCGTGGAGACCCACGTACAATCGTGACGCCAACCGGAAACCTGTCTATCAACAAGTTCTGCATGTTGCCATGCGCATCGGCCACCACGAACTCGGTCGCGCCCCCCTCACGTGCGCCTGCGATCGCCGCCAGCGCCTCGGCCGTCATGTACTCGCGGAACTTCGCATACTCGAAGCCAGTCGGTCCCAACTGCTCAGAGGTGACGACCCCGCCGATACCTTCCATATCGACCGAGATGAATACCTTGATCGGGCGCTGGGCCGATAGCGAAGCCGCGCACAGGGCGCCCAGCATGATCTGCCACGCGAAGGTTCGTGCTGCACGCATTTGTCGCCACCCGTGAGTTGATGTGAACTGCCTAGGCACGTTTCGGCCAAGATACTCCCCGATTGTACTGTCTCGTCTTTAAATGTTCAACTAGCAATTAAAGAATTGATCGAATATTCTTATATTGGCCACCGAAAATTAAAGACTACAGAGCCACTCGTTGGATAGGGACCGCATGACTGACCCGCAAACTTCTGATTCCCCGTCCGCAGCCGAACGGGCCGGATACCTCGTCCAGCAGCAGTCCGGGCCCGACGGCTACGCCGCGTTCATCCCCGCGCCGCTGCCTCCGAAGCCTCCACTTGACCTCTCGGGCAGGATCAGCGGCCTGCTTGAACGCGCCAGCGGATCGCTCGGCCGTCTCGACGGACTGTCTCGCGGGCTCGATCCCGACCGGCTCCTCTACATGTATGTCCGAAAGGAGGCCGTGCTCTCAAGCCAGATTGAGGGAACGCAGTCAACCTTGACGGAACTGCTCGAGTACGAAAACGCCGACGCTCCGGGCATGCCCGTTGAGGATATCCGGGAGGTGTCGCGCTATGTGAGTGCACTCCGATACGCGGTCGATCAGATCAATGCAGGTCATCCGATCAGCCTACGATTGATACGAGACACACATAACGTCCTGATGACGGGCTGTCGAGGCGGACGACAAACCCCAGGCGAGTTTCGCCAGACGCAGAACTGGATTGGCGGTACGCGACCGAGCACGGCGCGCTTTGTCCCGCCGCCGTCGCATGAGCTGCTCCGCGTGCTTGGCGAGCTCGAACAGTTTATCTGGGAAGGGAGTGCAACGCCAATCGTGAAGGCCGGACTTGTGCATGCGCAGTTTGAGACGATCCACCCGTTCCTTGATGGCAACGGACGTCTCGGTCGCCTATTAATTACGATGATTCTCTGCGCCGAACGATCACTCGCACAACCCTTCCTGTACCTGAGTCTCTACTTCAAACAACACCGAGACGACTACTACCAAACGCTGCAACGCGTTCGCACCCACGGCGACTGGGAAGGATGGATGGCGTACTATCTGGAGGGCATTGACTGGACGGCACGACAGACGATTGCGACGACGACCGCATTGATCGACCTGTTTCGAGCAGATCGCGACCGCATCAGCGCGATCGCGCGGAGTGGCTCAACACTTCGCGTCTACGAAGCAATGCAGTCACGCGTCATCGTGTCGATCCGTCGTCTTGCCGAAACAGTCGAGGTTTCAGTGCCCACGGCGACAGCGGCCATCAAGCGTCTCGAGCAGATGGGAATTGCTCGGGAAATCACGGGCAAAACATACGGTCGCGTTTTCGCGTACGATCAGCAGCTGGAAATCCTCAATCGCACGGACAATCCGCCGTCGACAAACGCAGGCGTTCCGCTGTCACGCGCGGACGTCTGGCGCGCAGGGTTTGA
>JAYSVL010000468.1:0-12187 GCA_043718595.1 Gemmatimonadaceae bacterium | reverse complement strand
CCAACTCGCTGCTGGAAGGGCTCGTGTTTGCCGAACGTGTGGCCCGGGATCTGATACAAACACCAGTTGACCTCCCCTCACCTGAGCCAGACGATTGGTCCGTGCCGTTGCTTGACGACCGCGGTGCGGCGCAGGTGGCCGCGGACGAAATTCGCCAGTTGATGTGGGATCATGCGTCTATTTCGCGTACGGCACCCGGCCTCCGTCGCTGTCTGGCGCGACTCACTGAGATTGGTGTACGGCTGACACCCGGTGCGACGGAAGAGCGGAACCTGCACACCACCGCAACTCTAGTGGTAGAGGCGGCACTGCTCCGCAAGGAGTCGAGGGGTGGACATTTTCGCAGCGATTTTCCAAAGTCCCGCCGCAAGTGGCAGGGACGTCACATCACCTGGTAGGGCGATCGAACCTATGACGATTCTCGAAGCGCACTACGACACCGTGTTGTCGGCCGAAATCCGCGCCCTCGCCGCTGAGCGCAAGGCCGTCATTCTCGCGCACAACTATGAACGACCAGAGATCCAGGACGTCGCCGACTACGTAGGAGATTCGTTAGGGTTGTCCCGCGAAGCCGCGAGGACGGACGCGGACATCATTGTCTTTTGCGGCGTACACTTCATGGCGGAGACGGCGGCGATTCTCTCGCCGGGCAAGACGGTGCTCTTGCCGGATATGGCGGCCGGTTGCTCGCTCGCCAGCACGATCGACGCCGAGCAGCTACGGGAATGGAAGCGTGAACACCCGGGCGCGGTGGTGGTGTCCTATGTAAACACGACAGCCGAGGTGAAGGCCGAAAGTGACTACTGCTGCACTTCGGGCAACGCCGTCGACGTGATTAACGCGATTCCCGCGGACACAGAAATTCTCTTCCTGCCGGACATGTTTCTTGGCGCGCATGTACGTCGGGTCACCGGACGCACCAACATCCGCGTATGGATGGGCGAGTGTCACGTGCACGCGGGTATCGACCCCGAGCATATCACGCGAACACGCGCACAACATCCCGGGGCCGAGTTTCTCATTCACCCCGAGTGCGGATGTGCGACGTCGGTGGTGGAAGCGATCTCCGCAGGTGACGTTGACCCGCACGGTGCGCATATTCTCTCCACGGAAGGAATGATTCGCCGACCCGCACAGTCTGCGCAGGATACTTTCATCGTTGCCACCGAGATTGGAATCTTGCATAGATTGCGTCGCGAAAATCCAACCAAGCGATTTATCGCGGCCAACGACCAGGCGCAGTGCGCGTATATGAAAGTGACCACCCTGCCGAAGGTTCGCGACGCGCTGCGACATCTGCAGTTTCGCATCACCGTCCCCCCAGCCATCGCCGATCGTGCCCGCACCGCCATTGAGCGGATGGTCGCCATTGGTGGCTCTCCCGTTCAGCAATCGATTAGCGCACAGGATCCCGGCGAATGAGTGAGTACCATCCCCCGCTTCGACGCACACCGGCCCGACCGTTCGAGGCCATTCGACCGCGACCTGTCACACCCGTCGACAACCCGGCGATCGATGAAGCAGCGCTGACGTTCCCGCTGAGCGCCGAACAGGTTGCCGCGCATGTACACGCGTCGCTCGAGGAAGACGAAGCGTTTAGCGACATCTCGACGCTAGCGACGGTCATCTCGGTGCGGCACACCACCAGTACCGTGGTCGCGCGCAGTAATGGCGTCGTCGCTGGTATCCCGATGTGTGTTGAAGCGTTCCGGCAGCTCGACAGCAACATTGCCATCACCGTCGAGGCGAAAGACGGCACCCACGTGTCCAACGGTGACGTATTGTTGCACCTCTCGGGACAGGCGCGTGGCATGTTGTCGGCCGAGCGCGTGGCCCTCAACTATCTGCAACATCTGTCGGGCATCGCCACGCTCACGGCGCGTTTCGTCGACGCCATCAAAGGCACGTCGGCCCTCATTCTCGACACGCGCAAAACCACACCCGGTTGGCGCAAGCTGGAGAAATACGCCGTACGCGCTGGTGGAGGCACCAATCATCGCCTTGATCTGCGCAGCGGTGTGCTCATCAAGGACAACCACATCGCCGCCATTCGCGGAGACATTGCCGCAGCCGTGGCGCGTGCGCGCGGACTCGCGATGCCGGGTACGCCGGTGCAAGTGGAGTGTGACACGATCGAACAGGTAACATCCGCGCTCGCAGCAGGTGCCGACTGGATTTTGCTCGACAACATGTCCATCGCGATGATTCGTCAGGCCGTCACGATGTGCGCCGGTGTGGCGACGACCGAGGCGTCGGGCGGAGTCACGCTCGACACGGTGCGTCGCATCGCGGAAACCGGCGTCGACCGAATTTCGGTTGGGGCACTGACGCACTCTGCGCCCGCACTCGATCTGGCCCTCGACTTCGACAGTCTGTAGCGACTCGCGCGTATGCCTGTCCGCCTGATCACGCCGAGCGAACGCGCAGAACGCATTCTGTTTGAAGGGATCGTCGACTACGCAGGACTGTATCCTCCCGCGACCCTGAGCATGCCCGTCGCTGTGCGCAACTATGCGCATTATCGCGCGGGGAGCAACGGATGGATGCTTGGACGATTTATCTGCCCGGCGGCGGCGCTCGAGCGCTTTTCTGTTGAAGCGGAGGCGCTGTTGCCACGCGACGCGGGCGCGATTCCGTGGCGACTATCCGTCACAGGGAGCGGCGATCTCCCATCAGACCTGGCGGCCATCGCCACGTTCAATCGTCGGCACGTGATCTGTTTCAACGATGTCGGCGCCGTCGTCGATACGATCGAGGTCAAGGCCGCCACGGTGCAGGAGATTGAGGCGATCGACAATGAGACGCCGCGTGAAGTGACGACGTACATCGAGATCCCGATCGCCGCCGATCCCGCGCCATTGCTTGACGCGATCGCGCGTGTTGGCAGGAGACCCAAGATGCGCATGGGCGGGACCACAGCGGACGCCTTTCCGTCATCAGCGCACGTGGTGCGCTTCCTTGCGCAGTGTGTTGCCGCGAAGTTGACGGCGAAAGCGACCGCCGGATTACATCATCCGGTATGCGGCACCTATCGCCTCACCTACGACGAGCACGCAGTACGCGGACGAATGTTCGGTTTCGTCAACCTTTTTCTCGCCACCGCCCTACTGGCGAACGGTGGCACAACGGCAGATGCGATAGCCCTGCTTGAGGAAGTCGATGTTTCCACCATCACGAGCACTGAAGCGCATACGGTCTGGCATCATGACGGTCGCGACATCGCATTTGATCGGGCGCTGCTGCATCGAGTGCGTGAACAGCTGTTAGTCAGCTTTGGGTCGTGCTCGTTTATCGAACCGGTGGACGAATCGCGCGCCCTGGGACTGCTGTAGTGGAGCAAAACGCACGTAGAACATTCTCACCATCAGGCAACGCGTGACGCACGATCCAACGGTCGATCCGACACTCCGCAGCTGGGTATCCAGCGCGAATGCGTCCGGGACGGACTTCCCAATCCAGAACCTCCCGTTCGGTGTCTTTCGCCGACGCGACTCGCAAGAAGTGCCGCGCGTCGGTACCGCAATCGGCGACCAGATTCTTGATATCGCCGCATGCGTTGCCGCGGGGCTTATCGGCGGCGACAATCCGCTCATGCTCCACGCGGCGACCGCGTGTACGTCGACATCACTGAATGCCCTGATGTCCTGCGGGGCTACTTCGCGCCGTGCGCTGCGAGAGGCCATTTCCGCATTGCTCGCCACCAGTGCGTCGACCAACCACCGACAAATCGCGGAACACGCGCTCGTCGCGCAAGCGGACGCCGAACTGTTTCTCCCGGCGCAGATCGGCGACTACACGGACTTTTATGCGTCCGTGCACCACGCCACTAACGTCGGCGCGCTCTTCCGTCCGGATAATCCACTGCTGCCCAACTACAAATGGGTACCGATCGGCTATCATGGTCGCGCGTCGTCGATTGTTCTGTCCGACACACCAGTCACCCGTCCGGTCGGACAACGTGTTGGGCCAAACGAAACCGTACCGACGGTTGGACCAAGCCGCGCCCTCGACTACGAAGTGGAACTCGGTGCATTCGTTGGCACCGGCAACGCACTGGGACATCCAATCGCACTGGCCGACGCAGACGATCACCTGTTCGGCGTCTGCTTGCTCAACGATTGGTCGGCGCGTGACATCCAGACCTGGGAGTACCAACCGCTCGGCCCGTTCCTCGCCAAGAATTTCGCGACATCGATCAGTCCATGGGTGGTCACGCTTGATGCACTGGCACCGTTTCGCGCACCGCTCACGCCACGCCCAGCCGATGATCCACATCCGCTGCCGTATCTCGACGATCAAGGCGATCGTGCGCGAGGCGGAATGGCGATCACCGTTGAGGTGTGGCTCTGCACGGCACGCATGCGTGCCGACGGGCACGCACCAGAACGCTTGTCCAGTGCGCACGCATTGGATCTCTATTGGTCACCAGGGCAAATGCTCGCTCACCACACTATGGGCGGATGCAACATGCGCCCGGGCGATTTGCTCGGAAGCGGCACCATCTCTGGACCACACTCGGACAACCGCGGATGCTTGCTGGAACTCACACGACGCGGTGCCGATCCCGTCACCTTGTCCAACGGTGACGTTCGCCGATTTCTCGAGGACGGTGATGAGGTCATCCTGCGCGGGTACGCCGAGCGTGACGGTGCGGTGCGCATCGGCTTTGGTGAATGCCGAGGGATCGTGCGCGCGAGCTAACGCCCGAAGGATTTGCTGCTGTCACCGAGCAACACTCCTCGTCGCTTATCCGGCTTGCTCGTCTCGTGTCAGGCTGAATCGTGGCAATGGTGGTAACGCCGCGTCGAGCAACGCGTCGCGCGACGCATACCGACCCTCGCGGCGGACCGTGGCTGCAACCGCGCGACGCAGCGTGTCGATCGTGTCACCGGCGTCGCCAGCGAGCTCCATACGCGACGCACGAAAGCGACGTCCCGACTGTACGCAGAAGAGCGCCGTCAGCGCCACCTCGCGCTCGCACGCCTCGATGCCGTGCTGTTCAATGAGACGTTGTGTACGCGCAATCGTCGTCGCCCGCGCGTACAACTCCATCGCCATGTCGGACAACCGTTCGACAACCAGCTGACGTTGCAGAATCTCCTGCTTGTGCTGCGTGATGGCCTTCTCCGTCGCTGCGGCCAGGTCAGCAACGTGTCGCTCCACGAAGTCCGCGTGTGGTTGCAGTGTCGCGTGGACCGCGACGGTGAACTTGTCGCGCGCACCAAGCGCCGATCGCACGCGCTGTGCGGCGTAGCTGGAGACCAGCACCCAGTTTTGAAACGGTTTGCGAAGTGCCGTGGCCAGCTCTTTGAGTTCTGCCGCTGGTGACTGAATGCCGTTGAGGCCAACGAACAGTCGCAACACTTCATTGGCACCTTCGAAAATGCGATTGATGCGGGCTTCGCGCAGATAGCGTTCGTAGGGCCACGGTTTGACAAAGCCGCGACCGCCGGCGACTTGCACCATCTCATCCGTACTCCGCCACACTAATTCGCTGGCGAAAATCTTGGCGCACGCGGCCTCCAGTGACGCATCCACGTGAGCGCTGTCGAGGGCGACGGACAGTGCACCTACCATCGCATCCGCGGCATATGTGTCAGCCGCCATCGATGCGATTTTGCGTTGCGTGATTTCGAAGGAAGCGAGCGGTGCGCCAAACTGTGTGCGCGCTTCCGCATATCGCGTCATTTCACCGACCAGACGTTTGCAGGCCGCCGTGCATCCGCTGGCGAGGCTTAGTCGCCCGGCATTGAGCGCGTTGACGGCAACACGAAACCCCTTGCCGACCTCACCGAGCACGTGATCGTCCGGCACGAACATCTGTTCAAACACCAACTCCGCTTGTGTCGAACCACGAATGCCAAGCTTTTCGACGGTGCCATCAACGCGGAAGCCCGCCATGTCTGGCCGGATGATAAACGCCGTGGGACGCATCACGGTCGTTCCGTCGCGCACGACTGGAGTCTGCGCAAACGTCACGATGACACCGGCGCGATGTCCGTTGCCAATCCAGTGTTTGCGTCCGTCAAGAATCCAGCCGGTTTCATCGATAGAACGCGCGGCCCGCGAGACGATGTTCTGTGCGTCCGATCCCGTTTCCGGTTCCGTGAGCGCATACGCCGCGAGTGTGTCACCGCGCGCGAGCGGCGGAAGGTACCGCGACTTCTGTGCCTCGTTACCGAACAGCACGATGGCCTTGCCACCAAGGCCGCAGTGCACGCCGATCAGCACCGCGAGTGACGGATCAATCGCTGCAACTGCGCCGAACACGCGCGCATATCCGGACGCTGACAGTCCGAGTCCACCGTACTGTTTCGGAATGGAAATCGCCAGCAGCCCAGCGCGTGCAAAGGCGCGAATCACCGACTCGGGTATGGTCTCGGTTTCGTCAAACTCCCGCGAATTGATCAAGCCTGACGCCAGCATGTCGTTCAGTGCATCGACCAGTTTGCGCACCGTCGATGCTTCGTCTGGATCGCGCTCATCAAGCGGTGCCGGATACGGAAAGAGCAACTCGTCGGAGATTTCCCCGGCAAACAGTCCGCGGATGAACGACGGCTTTGTGTCACTCATGGGCAACGTCTGGCGGCGGTGGGAGAAAACGACAGCGGGGCGATCCCGTAAGGAACCGCCCCGCTGGTCAAGCTAGCGACACAGTGGCATTGCGTCAGGGTGTCGGTGCTCTGACGATCACCTTCACCTTGCTCGCTTTTCCTTCGTTTTGGCCGTTGGCGTTCACGCCTTGCAGCGTGATGATGGCTTCACCCACGAGTACACCGCCGACACTTACCGTTGTCGTCCCGGTGGACGGATTGACGAGGGCGATGGATGGCTTGTCGCTTGTGGTGATAATAGTGCGGCCGCGAAGTTCGTTCCCCTGAGCATCGCGTACAAAAATGGTGAACGCGCTACTCGTACCTCGCACCAAGGTGAACTCTGTGTCGACCACAATCGAGTCGATCGGTGTCTGTAGCACCAAAACGTTGGTCGACTGCGCTCGTCCTTCGCTTACCGCCGTGATCGTCACGACGCCAGGAGCGATAGCCGTCACGAGGCCGGTCGCATTTACACTCACCTTCGTCGGGTCGCCCGACAGCCATTCCACGGGACGATCGGTGACGACCGTGCCCGCTGAATCTTCCACTGTCGCTGTGATCTGCGCGGTCTGCCGCTCAAACAACGAAATCTGGAGCGGTGCCGTGATGACGCGACCAACCGGAATCTTTGTGACAGGGAACGAAACGGTGTCTCGCACACCTTCGGCGTTGACCGTAATGCGCACAGTACCCAGCGAAAGTCCCGTGACGATGCCGGCGGCCGTGACCGAGGCGATGGTTGGGTTCAGGCTGCTCCAGGTGACCACGCGTCCCGGTGGAATATTCTGATTGAGACTGTCGAGCAGCGTGATGCCGAGCGAGCGAGGTGCGCCAATGCGCAACGAACCCGTGCGCGGCGTGATGATCGCCGAGACGATGCGCGGATCCACAACGTCAATGCTGGTGAAACAACTGACCTGCGCGTTGGAGGCATCGGCCGCGGTGATCCGGGCGAGTCCTGCTTTTCGCGCCGAGATGACGCCGCTGTTGGACGTGACAGACGCGACCACGTCATTGTCGCTCGACCAGTTGATCGCGCGACCGAGTGAAGTGAGCACATTGTTCGCCGTATCGCGAAGGGCAATGGTCGGTTGCACGGCTGCACCAACGGTGATTTTCTGCGTGGTCGGCGTCAGCACGCAGCTCCCGATCGGGATTTCCGTCACGATCACGTTCGACCCTCCAACCGCGGTGCCGGACGAGGCAGAGATGACCGCTCCTCCGGCTGCAAGGGCGACGACGTTGCCGTTCTGGTCGACGGACGCCGTTGATGAGTTGCTGGATGCCCATGTGACCGTGCGTCCCGTAATCACGGTGCCCGAGGCGTTCTTGAGCACCGCCGTGAACTGCCGCGTGTTCGTGCGCCGCAGCGTCTGATTCCCAGGTGTCACCGCCACGCTCGCGACTTCCTCCGGCGTCACCGTGACTTGTGCCACGCCGGTCTGATCGTCGGCAACCGCTGAGACGGTGGTTTGCCCCGGCGCGATACCGATCACGAAGCCATCATTTGTCACCGTCGCGATGGCTGCGTTGGCGGTCGCGAATTTGATGGTCTTCCTTGCGGCGGTGATCGAATTGCCTTTGCAGTCAAAGGCCGTACCGGCCACTTGCAGCCGGGAGTTGACCGGCAGCGAGATGATCGTTGGCGCGATCGTCACCGTGCACGCCGTGACTGTAGGATTGAGGTCCAGACAACTGCTGAGCCCAACAATCGCGAGCAAGGGAGCGAAGACGCCCAAGCGGCGCCACTGGAGTTGTACGAAGGGGGCAAAGACCCGCATGCAGGTCGTCCTGTCAGCAATGAGTGGATGACGCAATCAGTAGAGGCGCACCTTACTGACGCGTATTCGGGGCGAGTCGTAACCGTCACGCTCCCGGAAAAGTACCAACAAAAGGTGGTCACGCCGCAGTAGCGCGGCAACCCGTCGGCCCTGCATCCGGACGCACTCGGCCACCACGCGGAAACATCGGCGGAGACGCAGAGCCTTTACCCCGCGTCGCGCGTATTGATTCAGGGGATCACGCGAGGCGCGGCGAACCGGGTCACGCGGAGTCGCGGAGGGGCGGGGAACCGCAGAACTCGGGATCACGCGGAGGCGCGGAGGCGCGGAGCCGCGGAGCCGCGGAGAACTGCAACTGTAGAGGTCGTCGTCGCCATGTCATTCGCTTGAGCCAGATCCGCATGATTTACTGTTCTCCGCGTCTCCGCGCCCGGCGGTTGAGTCGTTTTTCCGGTCTCCGCGTGACCGTCTCCGCGTGACCGTTGAGCACCGTGCTTGGCGGAATGCCCTGGCCTGGATCCTTGTCGCCTCTGCTACCCGCTTAACCGTCGCGTGGCTCGTTCCACTCCTCCCCGACGAGACCTACTACTGGGAATGGACTCGGCATCTCGCCGCGGGCTACTTCGACCACCCGCCTGGCGTCGCGCTGCTTATCAAGGCAGGCGTCGTGATCCTGGGAGACACCGCTGCAGGCGTCCGTGTCGGACCAGCCCTCGCCGCACTCGCGACACACGGCGCGGCCGTGCTGCTCGCCTGGTCACTCGCTGGACGACACCTGCCGGGCGCTCAAGCCGCAGAACGGGCAGCGATCTTGGTCGCCCTGCTGCCCATCGCCGCCGTTGGACTTGTACCAGCAACACCTGACGCTGCGCTGTTTGCCTGCGCCACGCTCGCCTTGTGTGCCGTCGAACGGGTACTCGCCGCACCAATCCGCACTACTGAGGCCACGCGCTGGTGGATCGTTGCCGGTGTCGCTCTCGGCGCCGCGCTGGTCGCCAAGTACATGGCCATCCTGTTGCCGGCAGGATTAGTGCTGGCATGTCTCGCGCACCCCGGGTTGCGTGCGCGATTTCGCGAGCCCGGTCCATACATCGCCGCAACCATCGCCGCGCTCATGTTCACGCCAGTGCTCCTCTGGAACCGCCACAACGACTGGGTATCGTTTCGCTTTCAGCTACGGCACGGCTTCGGCGCCGTCACGCGCGGCACGCCAATATCACGCGAACTTGAATTGCTCGGCGGACAGCTAGGGCTCGCGACACCAATCCTCTTCGTGCTGCTGGCCGCCGCCGTCTGGGTTGCCCTGCGCGACGGCTGGCGCGTTCGTCACGAATCGTCACCCACCGACGTCGCGGCGCGGCGCTTTGCGCTCGCGTCCGTCTGCGCCATCACGCTGCTCTTCTTCGCCGTGAGTGCATGGCGTCGAACCGTCGAAGCGAACTGGCCCGCACTCATGTATCCGGGTGCTTTGGCGCTGTTGGCATCAAGCACGGCACGCTGGGCGCGCGGGAAGTGGTGGCGGTCCGGACTCGCACTGGCCGCGACGTTGTTGGCGGTCGTGCTGCTGCAAGCGTGGCGACCGCTCCTGCCAATCCCTGCGCGCAATGATCCCTTCGGCCGCGCTCATGGGTGGCAACAACTCGCCAGCGCGGTGGATTCCGCCAGACACGACCCGTTTCTCGCAGGCGCAGACACACGCTGGGTGGCCGCAGACCGATATCAGGACGCGTCGGAACTAGCATTTCATTTATCCGATCAGCCGTTGGTGTTCTCGCTCAACCTCGGCGGGAGGGCCAACCAGTACGACCTCTGGCCGACCGTGTACTCCGATGTGCGTCCCGGCGATGCACTCGTCGCCGTGTTTGACGACAACGCGCATGGTGCGGAGCTGGCGGCCCACGTTGGCGCGTGGTTCACCGAGACGCGACTCGGCGCGACGGTGAGCCTGCGACGCGGCCATGGTGAGATTGCGACGCGTCGTATCTGGAGCTTTCGCGGGGCGCGACATCTTCCTCCGCCACAAGTCCGCACGCCATGATTCCCTCGTGATTCTCGCCATCGCGAAGGTCCTGATCCTCACCTTCACTTGTTCTCGCGCATGACGTACGCCGTTCCAACGATTCCTCTCGATCTCGCGCAGTGGTGTGACGCGCACGATGCGCAGGCGCAGGACGAACTTTTTGCCTTTCTGCGGATCCCGAGTGTAAGCGCTCGCTCCGAGCACAAGAGCGACTGCCTCGACGCGGCACAGTTTGTCGCGGACGCGTTGACGCGTATTGGGGTGACGGCGACACTGGTTGACACGCCGGGACATCCGATCGTGCTCGGCGAATGGCGAGGTGCTGGTCCGCACGCTCCGACGCTGCTCATCTACGGACACTACGATGTGCAGCCGGCAGAACCACTCGACCTCTGGACGTCGCCGGCGTTCGAACCCACGGTGCGCGATGGAAAGATTTTTGCGCGCGGCTCGGTCGACGACAAAGGCCAGCTGTATCTGCATATCAAGGCGCTCGAAGCGCACCTGCGCGTGCGCGGCACGCTGCCAGTGAATGTCCTCGTGCTCGCTGAGGGCGAAGAGGAAGTTGGCAGTGAGAATCTTGAGGCGTTTCTTCACCGTGAGAAAACGCGCCTCGCCTGCGATGCTGTTGTGATCTCCGATTCAACGATGTTTGCGCCTGGCATTCCAAGCATTCTCTCGTCACTTCGCGGCCTGGCGTACCTGCAAATCGATGCGCGCGGACCGGCCGGCGATTTGCACTCGGGCATGTACGGCGGTGCCGTGGTCAATCCGGCCATGACGCTCGCGCGCATTCTCGCCACCTTCCACGACGCCGATGGACGAGTCGCGATTGACGGCTTCTACGACGCCGTGCGTCCGTTCCCAGATGCGGTGCGCGCGCAGATGCGACAGTTGCCCTTCAGCGACGACGGATTGATGCACGAGGTTGGCGTCTCGGCACTTGGCGGCGAGCCGGGATACACCACGCTCGAACGACTGTGGACGAGGCCAACGTGTGAAGTGAACGGCTTACTGAGTGGCTACACGGGCGAAGGCGCGAAGACGGTACTGCCCGCCGTGTCGATGGCCAAGGTGAGTTTCCGTCTCGTGCCGGATCAGGATCCGGAAACCATCGCGCTACTCGTCACCGAGCATGTGGCGCGCGTCGCCCCAGCCGGAGTGACGGTCACCGTTACGGCGCTGCACGGCGGCAAGCCGTGGCGCGCCGAGCTCAAGGGTCCAATTATTGAAGCCGGACAACGCGCCCTGCAGGCAGCGTTCGGACGGGCCGCAGTGATCACCGGAGAAGGCGGTTCCATTCCAGTCGTCGGCGACTTTGAGCGCATTCTCGGTGCGCCGGTCCTGCTGATGGGATTCGGCCTACCCGGCGAAAATGCACACGCCCCGAATGAGTGGATGAGCGAAGAAAATTTTCGACTCGGTATTCGCGCGGCGGCCACCCTGCTCGATGAATTCGCCGCCGCCTGCGCATGAGTTGGTGGCCACCGCGCGCTGAGCCAGCAGCCAGGACCATATCGCAGTTCTCCGCGTCTCCGCGTGAACGCCTCCGCGTGAACCCTTCCGCGTCAACCCTTCCGCGTGAACGCCTCCGCGTGAACGCCTCCGCGTGAACTCTTCCGCGTCAACTCTTCCGCGTGAACGCCTCCGCGTGATCAGAACTCCGAGAGCGCGTTCGCGTCGTCGTCATACGCAGCGGCCGACATCGCGGAAAGCGGGAACACATCATCCTGCCCTGTGGTGTCGCCATGCGACGCACCACGCGCTACCCGCGGCCATCGCGCACTGAC